>SLIW01000557.1 GCA_007135435.1 Natronomonas sp. | reverse complement strand
TCTTTCGTGATATTTCGCTAGTACATGATTTCGATGTCTCCTCACCGGATACTCTCTTGCGTTTACCGCCGGTACTGATCGCTTCGACTGTCTCGTATCGACGCGAAACAGCGCAAGGTCGCGCTGTGTATCCAGCACGTCGTTCCTATCAAATGTGGAGGATTTCAACGGAGCCGTTTCGTTCGCTTCTGGCGCGGCTCTCGGCCCTCCGTGGAAGCCGCGAGGAGGTCGATGTGGGGGTGTGTGCGGTCGAGTACGCCTCGAACAGGACGTTCGAGGCCGACGACGACGTTCGAGGCCGACGACCGGCAGCCGGTGTCCGAACGTCGTCGTCCGCAGCGAGCACGGAACCGGCGACCCGTTCCCCATCTGCGTCCGGCGAGGTCGACGCGGGCCACCGGCTGGCGGCAGCCTGGAGCCGGGCGCGTGACCCGCCGACGTACTTCCAGCAGTACGTCGAACACCTCGAGCGGAACCGCCGGGCGCGTTGGACAAAAGACCGCTCGCCGCACCGGTGGAACCACTCGCCGCACCGGCGGAACCACTCGCCGCACCGGCGGAACCACTCGCCGCACCGGCGGAACCACTCGCGTCGCTCGCTGGCGCCCCAGCTATCTCTGGCCGAGACTCGTCGGATCGGGTATTTAAACACCCGATAAGTATCGGGTACCACTCTGGCTGGGCCCACCGCGCCGGTCGGGCACCACGTCTGCATATTGTCCGGAGCAAACGCACTCAGGGGCGGTCGGTATCCCTCAACTCGTGAGAAACGGGGCCGGGAATACAGCGCGAACCAGGAGCCGGTCGACGCGGGCCGCGATCGCTCGCTACGTGTCCGGGATTCACCGGGTCGAGGCACTCCGAACCTTTACCCACGATCGACGGGTTCGCTCGTGG
Organism: Natronomonas sp.; assembly: GCA_007135435.1. Lineage (GTDB taxonomy): Archaea > Halobacteriota > Halobacteria > Halobacteriales > Haloarculaceae > Natronomonas. The sequence goes on along the minus strand of SLIW01000557.1, from coordinate 5,250 downwards.
TATGGACGCGGCACGCCGGGACGCGATGACTGCGCTCCTCGGGGTCGTCTTCCTGGCGGGCTGCAACCGTCGGGGCCTCGACGACCGCGTCGACCCCGACCACCTCCCACCTGGCCTCGGCGCGGAGGATCTCGAGTCGGTGTTCCTCGGGACCGACCCGTTCACGACGCCACCGGGGGACCCCCTCCACTACACGGTCTCGGTGGCAATCGAGCAGGTGGACGAGGACGGCGAGGAGCTCCGCTCCGTCACCGAGTCCGAGCTGTTCGCAGACGGGGACTCGCGCGTCGATCTGCGACGCCGATTCACCACGGCGTCGACGCGCTACGACGGCCAGGTGAACTCGGTCTCCCGGACCATCACCGACAGGCGAGGGGGCACGTGGGTGACGCTCACGAGGGACATGCGTGAGACCGACGACCGGCGGATGGTGGTGCGTGGCTACCCGGAAGACGGCGCGGAGGCCCATGTCTCATCGCGGTGGGTCGACCGGTACTACGCACCGCTCTTCGAGGACGGGGCCGGGACCGATGGGATGGCGATGGTGGACGAGCGGGGAGCGGACCTCGCGTTACGCGACCTATCCCAAGGCGAGGAGGTCGAAGACGAGCTCACTGGCGTCTTCAGGATGCCGTACGCGGAGCTCGTGCTGGACGCCCGCGAGAGCGTCGCGGTCGATCCCGCGACGGGTTCGGTGGAGCCGACCGACGACGCGCGCGGGAACGCGATCCGGTACGACGTGGAGGAGATCGTGCTCCGGGACGATGCGGTGAGTGTGGACGGGGAGGCCGTCGTCCACGAGGACGGGGTGGTGAGCGCGTTGACCATCGCCGCGGACATCGGTCATCTAGCCGACGCCCACGAGAGCGTCACTCTCCAGTGGGAGGTCGACGGGTGGTGGGGGCCCAGCGTCGGGGAGACGCTACCCGGGGACCCGGCGTGGACCGACGCGGTGCTCGGCGACGTACCGTTCGACTGCACCATCAGCGCGGACTACCTGGCGCTCGAGCACACGGGGTCGGAACCGATCCGCGGGCCCTTCGAGGTCCGGGTGGTCGGGGAGTCCAGCGACGACGGGAGTCGAGACGCCCCTCCGCCGTTCGTCCCCGCGATCGACGACCTCGCGCTCGACGACAGCGAGGCCATCGCCAACGAACCGCTCGTGCTCGACCCCGGCGACACCCTCTACCTCTACCGCGGCGGTCGGTACGTGGGCGCCTGGGAGAACTACGCCGTGAACGATCCCGAGGACCTCGACGAGCACGACCCGGACGGCTACGTCGGCCCCATAAACGACCTCCTGCGGTTCGACGGCGACCACACCGGGATCGTCGTGCGTCGGCTCGGCCCGGCGGCCCTGCTCTCGGCGCTGCACTCCAGCGTGGATGACCAGGCGCGCGTGGAGTACTACCAACGACACAGCGACGCGTGGGAGCACGACGAGGGGGAGCTGTACACGCGGGTGCTCCTGTTCGAGCCCGACCCGACGGTCGACCCGGACTTCAGACCGGGAGACGGCTGATTGGGGACCGGGAGATGGCTGATTGCAGATTGGGAGACGGTTGATTGCAGACCGGGAGACGGCTGATTGCAGACCAGGAGACGAGCGATTTCAGACCGGGCGACGACTGATTGCAGCCGGTGGATGACCACGGCTTCCGCTGCGGAAGGAGGAGCCCGAGATCACGTCCCAGGCGCCTCGAGCGCCCCCAGTGCCTCGAGCGCGTCGCCCACGGCCTCACGGTAGGCCGCCTCGTCCTCGTACCCGAGCCTCCGCAGCCAGACGTCCTGGTAGGAGGGATGGAGGATCGGGAGCAACGGCGGCAACTCGTCGGTCTCGATGGGCTCGAGAACGGTCTCGAGGAACCCCTCGAGGTCGCGGCCCGTTGCCGCCAGGAGGGACGTCGTCGCGTGCCGCCCGGTGGGGACGACGCAGGCGGGGTCGACCTGCTCGAGCTCCGCCAGGAGGTACGGCCGGCAGTTCGCCCGCTCCCCGGCGGTCGGCTCGCGGTTCGACCCCTCGCCGTCCGACGGGAAGCACTTGACGGCGTTCGTGAAGTAGAGCTCGTCGGGGCCGTACCCGAGCGACTCGAGGAGCGTCCGGACCCGCCGGCCGCTGTGTCGGGCGGTGTAGGCCATCCCCGTGTGGTTGCCGCCGCGCCACCGGGCGGCCTCCGGGCTCCCGGCCCCCGGCGCCTCGCCGACGACGACGAGCGTCGCGTCGAGCGAGCCCACGCCCCAGGCGATGCAGGTACGGGCCTCCGCCAGCGCCGGACACCTCCGGCAGTCCTCGGCCAGGACGTTGCGGTCCGCCGGGTCCGGAAAGGTCACCATGTGCGACGGTAGGACTGGACAACCCTGAGCCTTCGTACTCGGGATCGCGGGTCGCAGGCGGGGACAGGCGTCCGGATTCGTGGGACGCCGACGACTGTCAACGACATCGGGGGGACGGGGTTCTTACCAGGTCAATGGCCGAACTTTTAAATGGAGTGACAACTTCCGTCAGCATGCGAATGAGTGACCTACCCTCCGAGACTGACGACCAGGGGCCCGGGGACGTGGGGGGTCCCGCCGAACTGCCCGTCGACCAGGCCGCCGAGACGGCGGTCCAGCCGCCCGAGACGACGCTCGACACCGACCGGTACGCCCAGCTCTCCCTCGCCAACGGCGAGTACGTCATCTACGATCGGGAGGTCCCCGACATGTGGATCCAGTCCGACCTCGTCGTCGAGGTGGGCCCGTAACTCGCCGCGGTAATCGGTTCTTACTCGGCTATGGGCGTGTGCTCGTCGATTGTGCTTCAGCGTTCGTTGTGTGTGCTTCAGCGTTCGTTGTGTGTGCTTCAGCGTTCGTCGTGAGTGCCTCAGTGTTCATAGTGAGGGCTTCAGCGTTCGTCGTGATGACCAGACCGGGATTCGCCGATCACGAGGGGGAGACCGGGGGTCGTCGCCAGATCGAGTCTGCAAACGGCGTGCCGGTATCCGACAGCGATTTATCCTCACCCCGCCGAGAGCGGCCGTGAAAGAACTGATCGTCGGGGTCCTCGAACTCCTCGTCTACCTCCTCGCGGCCGTCGCCTTCACCGCCGGCGGGCTGTTCGCGGAGTGGATCAGCCTCGCGCACCTCGTCGACGGGAACGTCGTCTTCGCCATCTGGCTCGGGTTCATGGGCGCGGTCGCGCTGTACGTCGGCATCGTCGCGCTCGGCGCCCAGGAGGTGCTCCCGCGGATCCGCCAGGGGTTCGACGTGGACGCCCGGGCGGTCCCCGAAGCCGAAAGCGAGGAGTAACCCGACCAGCGGAGGATGGCGGTACGCCCCTCGGCAGGTCGACAGCCGAGCGGTCATCGTGCCGCCACCCGTCTACCGGTGTACCGACCCCGGGGAGCGTCGAGTCTACGAAGGCCATCCTCGTCCTCGTTGGGCAGTCCGATCATCAAACGGCTCTTGTACCTTACAGAAGGCCCATCCCCCGGTGCCCACCAGTAGCGACCGCAATGAACCGACGAGACTTCGTGGCCGCCGCCGGTGCCACCGGCGTCGCCGCACTCGCTGGCTGCACGTCGGCACTCGGCGCCGGCGGCGGCGAGACGACCGTCGAGGAGATGACCGTCAGGGGCGGCGACCGCGAGACCATCAGCGTCGAGGGGGTCGGCGTCGTCGAGACCGAGCCGGACCGGGCCACCTTCACGGTCTCGGTCGAGGCGGAAGACCGCGAGGACGCCGACGCCGTCGTCAGGGAGCTCGCCGAGCGGGCCGCCGAGCTCCGCGAGGCGCTCCTCGACCACGGCGTCGACGAGGACGACATCACGACGAGCCGCTACTCGCTACGCGAGCGGGACCACCGCTACCAGGGCGTCCACCGCTACGCCGTGGGGGTGGACGACCCGGACGGCGTCGGCGAGACCATAGACGTCGCGGTCGCCGCGGGCGCGGACTCGATCGGCCGGGTGAACTTCACCCTCAGCGAGGCCCGCCGGGAGGACCACTACGAGGAGGCGGTCGACCGGGCGGTCGCCGACGCGCGACGGGAGGCGGAGCTGTTCGCCGGGTCAGCCGACCGGTCGGTCGGGGAGGCGGTCTCGATGGAGACCTCTCAGACCGGCCACTCGCCGTTCAGCCAGCGGTTCGACATCGCGTACACCGCCGAGGCGACCGACTCCGGCGCGACGCAGATCGAACACGGCGACGTGTCGGTGACCGCGCGGGTGACGGTGGCGTTCGAGCTCCTGTAGCGGCCGAGTCGACCCCCGCCGCCCACCGACGCATCACCAGGGCGACCCTCCAGCATTGCGGAGACCCTCCAGCACCGCATCATCGCATCACCCCATCATCGCACCACCGCAACGACCCATCGAGCGACCACCCATCCCGACGGTAAAACGACCATTTGACCCCCGAAAAGGTACTTGGTGGACCGTCGCATCCACCACGGCATACATGGGTCGGCTGTTACCGTTGCGATCGGAGACGAGGCCGCGGCCCGGCGACGGCGCCTCGGTCCTCTCGATCGACGACGACCACGCCGGCGACGTCGTCGAGGCGATCGCCGCCGAGACCACCCGGGAGGTCCTCGCGGCGGTCTACGAGGAGCCGGCGACCGCCTCGGAGGTCGCCGACCGGGTCGGTACCTCCCTGCAGAACGTGAGCTACCACCTCGAGAAGCTCCAGGACGTCGGGCTGGTCGAGGTCGGCGACACCTGGTACTCCGCGCAGGGCAACGAGATGAAGGTCTACGCCCCGACCAACGAGTCGGTGGTGCTGTTCGCCGGTGACGAGACCACGCGGTCGACGCTCCGGGAGACGCTGCGCCGCGTCCTCGGTGCCGGGGGACTGCTGGCCGCCGGGGCCCTCGTCGTCGAGCGGGTGGTCCTGGTGCCCACGCCTGCCGTCTTCCACACCTCGGGGTCCGGGGAGGACGGGTCCGAGGTCGACGGGTACTCGTTCGCCGCGAGGGACCCGGACCCGACGGTGCTCCCGACGGCCGAACTCGGGGGCTGGCTGACCCCGGGGACGCTCTTCCTCCTCGGCGGCCTCTTCGCCCTCGCCACCGTCGTGGTGTGGACGTGGGTCGGCAGGCGGCGCTGACGCGATCGTGACAGCGATCTCACGCGGGCCGCCGAGTACCACGGCGGCGCATCCTGGCGTCGGCGAGACCCCCTCGCACGGTACCGATTCCCCTTTAACGGCCGCGCCGGATGTACGGGTATGAGCCGGTTCGCCGAGGTCGACGACCAGTACGACCCCCACGCG
>SLIW01000070.1 GCA_007135435.1 Natronomonas sp. | reverse complement strand
CCCGCACGGTTGGGAGTATGCCCGGTCCAGCCTTCCTCCGTGGGGAGCGCGTCGACCTCCACGTCATCGACGAGGACGACCTCCCGTTCCTCCAGCGCCTGATCAACGACCCTCGCGTCTGGCGGTCGCTGTTCGCCGCCGACCCGAAGACGATGGACGACGAGCGGACGTTCTACGAACAGGTGGTCAACGCGGACGATCAGGTCCACCTGCTGATCTGCGACGACGCCGAGCCGGTCGGCATCGTCGGCCTCTCGTCGATCAGTCCGAACTGGGGCATCGGCGAGGTGGGCTACTACGTCGACCCCGACGCGGAGGGGCGGGGCTACGCGACGGCGGCCGTCGGCATGGTGACCGACTACGCCTTCGACCAGCGGCGACTGGCGAAGTGCTACGCGGAGGCGCTCGCGTCGAACCCGGCGAGCCGTCGGGTTCTGGAGAAGAACGGCTTCGTCGAGGAGGGACGCTTCCGCGAGCACGCGTTCGTCGACGGCGAGCGCGTCGACGTCCTCCGCTACGGGCTGCTGGCCGGCGAGCGGTAGGCGGCGGTCGGTGCGATCGAGTCCCGACGGGCGAGCGGTCGCCTTCAGAAGGGGGACAGCGGCTCGGCGAGCTGTTCGCACCACGCGGCGCCTCGTCGTGGGGCCCCCATCTCCGGACGCCCGGCGAAGAGGGCGGTGAGCTCCCAGACCTCGTCGCCGGTCTCCTCGCACTGGACGCTCACGAGCGAGACACGCAGGAGGTCCTCGACCCGGCAATCCACGCCGGTCTGGTCGTGGACGAGTACCTCGGCAGCGCTGGCCAGCGAGTTCCTCCCGTCGACGATCCCTCCGGGCGTCCGCCAGTCCCCGTCGGTGTCGTTCCCCCCGTCCTGCCACCGCTCGGCCCTCGGGAGGGGACCATCGCCGTCCGCACCGTCGGTCGCAACTTCTCGAGAACCGTCGTCCCCACCGGCCGGCACTCGTCCGTCACCGGGGACCCCCAGTAGCCCCTCGCTCCCCTCGACCCGCACGCGCACCTCGACGACGTCACCCCGGTCCGCGAACGCGGCGAACTCCTCGGCGCCGACGCTCACGGTGGTCTGTGAGACGTCGAAGCCGTCGTAGGAGTCGTAGAGCGCGTCCAGCAGCGCGGGGACGTCGACCGCTGCCTGCGGTGCCGTCATGCAGGACGCCTTCCGGAGCGGACGCATAAATCCATCCATTCACCAATCAAGGGGTACAAACGTCGGCGTCACCGAGGTGGTCGGTCCGGGCGACGGACATCACATGGGTTCTCTCCGGGGAACCTGGATCTCGCGATCCAGAATCTAGATATCTAGAGAGTATGCACTCCGGCGCCGGCGGAACCGGTCTCGTCCACCTCAGAGCACGCCGGTCACGGTGGCCGCCTCGGTGGCCGCCTCCGCCTCGATGCCGTCGCCGAGGATGGTGTAGCGTTCGCGGATCTCGTGGGCGGTCGTCATCGCCTCGAGGAACTGCTCGTCGTCGACGCCGAGCTCGGCGGCGGTCGTCGGGGCGTCGATTCCCGCGAGGGCGTCCCGGACGCGACGCCATTCGCCCCCCTCGCCGCTGTGGAGGTACTCGGTGACGATGGAGGCGACGCCGACCTGGTGGCCGTGCAGCGCCGCCCCGGGGGCGATGCGGTCGAGCTGGTGGGAGATGAGGTGTTCGGCCCCCGACGCCGGCCGCGAGGAGTCCGCGATGGACATCGCCACCCCCGAGGAGACCAGCGCCTTCGTCACGACCCAGGCGGACTCCTCGAGGCCGCGCTTGATCGCGTCCGAGCGGTCGACCAGCAGCTCCGCGGTCATCTGCGAGAGGGCGGCCGCGTACTCGCTGTACTCGACGTTCTTGAGGCGGTGGGCGAGCTGCCAGTCCTTGACGGCCGTGTAGTTGGAGATGACGTCCGCACAGCCCGCGGTGGTCAGCCGCCAGGGCGCGTTCGCGATGAGCTCGGTGTCGGCGACGACCGCCAGCGGCGGCCGCGCCGCCACCGAGTGGCGGGTGTCGCCCTCGGGGACCGACCCCCGGCCGGAGACGATGCCGTCGTGGCTCGCCGCCGTCGGGACGGAGACGAACCCGCAGCCGAACTCGTCGGAGGCCATCTTCGCGATGTCGATCGGCTTGCCACCGCCGAGGCCGATCATGAAGCCCGCGTCGACCTCCGCGGCCGTCTCGAGGACCTCCTGGACCATCGCGAAGGTGGCCTCCTCGATGACGACGACCGCCGGGTCGAAGCCCGCGTCCTCGAACGCGGCCACGAGGCGGTCCCCCGCCAGTTTCCTCGGCGTCGGGCTGGTGACCACCAGCGGCGGGCCGTCGAGGAACAGCTCCTCGACGGCCTCGACGGTGTCCTCGAGGACCCCGTGGCCGACGACGACGCTCCGGGGCAACCGGATCCACGTCGACTTCTCGTACATGCGGCCGTCTTCGCCGGGGACGTATTTCAAGCCCCTTGGTCACCATCCTCCACCTCGCGTGCGGGGTCGTACCGGGCGAACCACGCGTCCAGCTCCTCCAGGCGGTGGACCGCCCGGTCGGGGTCGCCGACGTCGTGGTGCTCGCCGGGGTAGATGACGAGCCGCGCGTCGACGCCCTGCTTGCGGACCGAGACGTAGAGCTGTTCGGCCTGGGAGGGCGGACACCGCCAGTCCTGCTCGCCCGCGGTCACGAGCAGCGGCGTCTCGACGCCGCCGACGTCGGTGATCGAGGAGTGCGCGTCGTAGGCGTCGGGGTTCTCCCACGGGAGGCCGAAGTCGGCCTCGTACCAGTTGTGGGCGTCGCCGGTCCCGAAGTCCGAGCGGAGGTCGTAGACGCCGTGCTCGGCGGCCGCGGCGGCCCAGCGGTCGTCGCGGGTGACGAGGTAGGCCGTGTTGACCCCGCCCTGGGAGAAGCCCGTCGGGAACAGCCGGTCCGGGTCGGCCCAGCCCCGCTCGACGAGCGCGTCCACCGCGGCCTGTAGGTCCTCGACGTCGACGGTCCCCCATGCCCCCCGCAGCACCTCGCAGAACGCACGGCCGTAGGAGGTGCTCCCGCGGTAGTTGACCCTGGCGACGACGTACCCCCTCGAGGTGAAGAAGGCGTCCTGGAACCGGAAGCCGGGCGCGTCGTAGGACATCGGCCCGCCGTGTATGTCGAGGATCAGGCCCCGCTCGTCGGGGTCGTCGGGGTCGAACTCCGCCGGGTGGGCGACGATGACCTCGATCTCGGTGCCGTCGGCGCTCTCCACCGTCACCCGCTCGCAGCCGGGCATCGGGTACGCCTCGAGGAGGTCTCCGTTCAGTGCCGAGAGGCGGGTCCGGGGGTCGTCGTCCGTGGGTCCGCCCTCGCCTGCCGGGTCGTCGGGGTCCTCGCCTTCCAGGTCCGCGACGTCCAGCGCCGCGGCGTCGAGGGCGTAGACGTCGGTACCGTCGGAGGGTCGCGAGGTCGTGACGGCGATCGTTCCTCCGCCGTGGTCCAGGTCACCGAGCGTCTCGAGGCGGTCCTGGGCGTCGAAGATCCGCTCGGGGTCGCCGTCGACGTGCAGCCGCACCAGCCGCGTCCAGCCCCCGTCGCCGATCAGCGCGACCAGCGTCTCGTCGTCGAGCCAGCGCGGCTCGCCGTCCCAGGCGAGCGTCCGGTCGAGCTCGCGGGAGACCGAACGGTAGGCGCCGTGGTGGGCCTGTCCATCTGCGTCCGCACCCGGACCGACGTCGGCGACGTAGACCTCCGCGGGGACGTACCAGTTGTCGTGCGGTCTGGCGCTGAACGCCAGGCGTTCGCCGTCGGGGCTCCAGGTGACGGATCGCACCGCGAGTGCGCCGTCGGTCACTCTCCGTCGGTCGTCGCCGTCGGGGTCGATCGTGTAGACGTCGCGGACGTAGTTGTCGTCGGGCCAGTCGGTGTGGTTGGCGACGAAGGCGATGCGATCCCCTGGACCCCACGCCGGTTCCAGGCCGCCGAGGGCGCCGTAGCCGCCGTCGTTGGCATCGTCGAGCCGACGCTCCTCGCGGGTCTCGACGTCGACGACGAAGAGGTACGAGGTCACCTCGTCGAGGTAGCCGCGTCCGTCGAACTTGTGCTGGAGGCGCTCGATCTCGATGGGGCCGTCCTCGCGGCGCTGCTCGAGGTACGCTCGCTCGTCGTCGGTCGGGTCTCGGGCGGCGACGACGATCAGGTCGCCCTCCGGCGACCAGTCGAAGCCGTCGACGCCCTCCTCGCGGTCGGTCACCTGCCGGGCGTCGCCGCCGCGCTCGAGGTCGAACGCCCACACCTGCGGCTTCGGTTCGGCGTCGTTCCCCTCGTCGTCGCCCCCCTCGTCGTCGCCCCCCTCGTCGTCGTTCCCCTCGTCGTCGCCACCGTTCCCGTCGCGACCGTCCTCCGTGTCGTCGCCGGCATCGACGTCATCGTCCGTCTCGGTGTCGTCACCGCGACCGACCCGGAGCTCCGGGTCCGGTTCGCGTGCGGCGACGAACCCGAGCCGCGACCCGTCGGGGCTCCAGACCGGGTCGCCGGCGTCGGACGCGCGGCTCAGCCGGTAGGGGTCGCGGGTGCCGTCGGCCGGGACCACCCACACGGAGTCGACCGTGTCGTCCTCGTCGGGATCGTACTCACGGGTGCAGAAGGCGACGCGGTCGCCGTCCGGCGAGACCGCGACGTCCGTCACCCGGGTCAGGTCGACGAACGCCGCGGCCGGTATCTCGGACATGGGCCACGTCTGCGGCCCCGCGTGTTAACCGTTCGCCATCCCGCTGGCCCGACGGCACACAGACCCGCACACGGTGGTGAACGACCGCCACGGGGGACCAGACATCCGGGCGTGCCGGTGACGAGTTGAGGGGACGGGATGGTGTCTACCGCGTGCTAAAAATCGATGGACAGTAACCAATTTGTATACACCAATTGGTATAGACCAATTGGCGTACCGTGACCAGTACAGACGACGGACTATCGACCGGTCGTTATCGACTACGTCACGGGAGCGACGGGCGGTTACCGGTCGAGGTGTCCGTGTGAGATCACCCAGGGACCGGATGCCGTCTCCCATGTGGCCCGATGGTGCCGAGCCCAGCCGCCGCGCCGATCGCGTCGCCCTCGGACCCCGCCGCCGACTCGGCTACTCGACGGTGTCGAGCACGTCGAGCAGTCGCTCCTCGGTCTCGCGGTCGGGGCCGTTCTCCCGGCCGGTCCGGTCCGACTCGCGGTGGTCCGCGACGGTCGCAGCCAGCGACTCCTCGTGGGGCGTGGGCTCCCAGCCGAGCGCCCGGAGCTTCGCCGTCTCCAGCAGGTGCGGGTACGCGCGGTAGATGGGGAAGTCGGTCGGCGCCAGTCCGACGGTCCCGAGCTCCCGCTCGCTCGCGTACACTTTCTCGACGTGGGTGTCGCAGGCCTCGGCGAGCAGGTCGACCCACTCGCCCAGAATCGGCGCGTGGCCGTCCCCGACGTTGTACGCCTCGCCGGGTTCGCCCTCCTCGGCCACCACGCGGAGTGCCGACGCGACGTCCTCCACGAAGACGAGGTGCCAGAGGTTCGTCCCGTCGCCGGGCACTACGATCCGGTCGTGGGTGTCGACGCGGTCGATCCAGTAGTCGAACCGCTCGGTGTAGTCGTGGGGGCCGTAGACCACCGGCGGCCGGACGGCCATCGCGTTCACGCCCCGCTCGGCGGCCGCGGCGATCGCCCGGTCGCACTCGGCCTTCCTGGGCCCGTAGCTCGCCATCGAGTCGTCGACGGCCTGCTCGGCCGAGCACTCGCACAGCGGCGTCTCGTCCTCCCGCTTCGGGATGCGGTTCGCGCCGTATGCCGCCCCGGAGGAGATGGAGACGTAGGCGTCGACCTCGGCGAAGATATCGGTCGCCGTGTGGACGTCTCGCGGGTAGTAGGCCACGCAGTCGACGACGACGTCCGGTCCGGGTTCGAGGTCGAGGGCCGCCCGTCGGAGGTCGGCGTCCTCGGTGCGGTCGCCCTGGAGGGTCGAGACCCGATCGTCGTCGGCGAACGGGTTCTCCCGGTTGCCGCGGTTGAAGATGGTGACCTCGTACCCGCTGGCGAGGAGCTCCTCGACGGTGTGACGGCCGATGAACCGGGTGCCGCCGATGACGAACGCGTGGTCGGACATGGTCGTGCTGGGTGGCGAGTCGCGAAAAAGGATGGCGGTTCGGCGATCGGGG
>SLIW01000576.1 GCA_007135435.1 Natronomonas sp. | reverse complement strand
GGGGGCGGGCGTTCGAAAGGGCCGGGGGCGGGCGTTCGAAAGGGCCGGGATGGGCGTTCGAAAGGGCCATGGATCCGCGTTCGAAAGGGCCGGGGATGGGCTCGATTCACCGGAGCTCGGGATCAGCCGTGGCGTGCTTCACGTCTGCCGTCTCAATCGCCACGTTCGAGGGATGCGTTGGCGTGAGCGGCGACTCGAGAGCTACGAGACGTCGATGGGCCGGCCGTCCTCGGTCGGCGGGGCGACGTGGTCGACGAACGTCTCGACGTCGGGCTCGTGGACCGTCACCCGGACGTGGAGGTCGCCGAGCTCGCTTCCGTCTCCGACGGCGAAGTTGACGATGCCCTGGAAGGCTGCCTGCTTCTTGAGGTCGAAGCTGAAGGTGTCGCCCTCGCGATCGGCGAAGAACGCCCCGCGGGCGGTATCGAGGATGGCCTGCTCGTGGAGGCGCTCGGAGAAGTGGTCCATCGAGTGGCACGTCGCCAGCAGCTCGCCGGGGTGGGACTGCACCTCCGCCTCCGGGAAGAGGTTGGTGATCGCGTCGGCGACGCGGTCGCGCACCTCGGTGTGGTTGACCGGCGCCGTGATCTGGACGTCGACGCGGTAGATCACGTCAGCACCTCCCGGACCCGGCTCCGGAACGACTCGAGGGTCCCCGCGTTCTCGATGGTGACCTCCGCGCGGGCGATGGCCTCCGCGAGGCCGAAGCCGAGCTCGCGCTCGTCGCGGTCGTGGAGGCTCTCGCCCGACTCGCCGATGGCGTCGCGTCCGCGCTCGGTGACGCGCTCCTCGCGGATCTCGTAGGGGGCGTCGACGGCGACGAGCGTGAAGTCGTCGCCGAAGCGCTCCCGGAAGACGTCGACCTCGACGTCCGACCGGATGCCGTCGATCAGCACTGTCTCGTGGTCCTCGAGGGCGGTCTCGACGTGGGGTAGCGACGCCTCGGCCACCGCCGCGGGTCCGTTCTCCCGCCGGAGGGCCTGGGCGACCTCGCCGTGGTGTTCGGCCGGGTCGAGGCCACGCTCGCGGCACGCCGCCCGGACGGCGTCGCCCATCGTGACGACCGGCACCCCGAGCTCCTCGGCGACGGCCGCGAACTCCCCCTTCCCGCTGCCGGCCAGTCCCACGGTTCCGATGACTCGCATTCGACAGGCGGTATGCCGACCGGGCGTTTAACGGCTTTGTTCGGCGGTGGCTGGTGCACATCGAGATCTCGGCTGCCTCGACACCGATCCCGTGGACGGGCCAGTAGCCTCATCCGGTGTGGCCCCCTATCCTCCCTCGAGATGAGCCAGCGGTCCTTCCTCACGCGTGCGCTGTGGTTCGTGTTCGTCGGGTGGTGGCTCACGCCGATCCTCGTCAACGTCGCCTGGCTGCTCGGTCTGACGGTCGTCTTCCTCCCGATCTCGGTCAAGCTGATCAACCTGGTCCCGACCGCGTTGACCCTCGCGACGCCGCGGTGGACGATCGACCCCGAGACCGACGACGGCCGTGGCCAGCACAGCCTCGCGGTCCGGACGCTCTACTTCGTCCTCGTGGGCTGGTGGCTCGCCTTCCTGTGGGCCAACCTGGCGAACTTCTTCGCGATCACCATCGTGGGGCTGCCGCTGGCCATCTGGATGCTCCACCGGCTGCCGTTCGTGCTGTCGCTGTACCGCTTCCACGGCTGACCCGAGGCGTTTTTGAAGGCGCCCCGGCTATCCGGTGGCAGGGCACGTAGCTCAGCCCGGACTAGAGCGTCGGACTTCTAACCGCGTCGGGATTGCGGCGCGGGAAGACATCCGATGGTCGTGGGTTCGAATCCCACCGTGCTCGTCTGCTCCGAACGAACGTGAGGAGCGACGAGCATCGGGATTCGAACCCTGGAAGGCGCGCGCAGCGAACGGAGTGAGCGAGCACGTCTTCCTCCGGTTCGAATCCCACCGTGCTCGTGTGGCGAGACGCCGAGTGGAGCGAGGCGTCTCAAAAAGGCGAACGGCGAGCGAAGCGAGCCGTGAGCCACTGCCGAGCGATAACGACGCATGCCAACGATCGGGCGATTCGAACCCCGGGAGACGCAGCCTGGGATGCGAACGAAGTGAGCGACCCCAGAACGATCCACCATCATCACGACGCACCACCCGCCCACTTCCACCCCCGTCACCATTATACTCCCCGCGACCCCGCATCACGGTATGAAACACATCGAAGGCCCGCTGCTGTCGATCGACCTGGCGGAGCGGACGGCGACCGAGCACGACGTCGACGACGTCCTCGAGTCGTTCATCGGCGGTCGCGGGGTCGCCACGAAGCTCGCGTTCGACCGCGTGCCGACGGACGCCGACCCGCTCGGCGCCGACAACCGGCTGTACTTCACGACCGGGCCGATGCAGGCGTCGACGATGTCGTTCACGGGCCGGATGAACGCGACTGGCGTCTCGCCGCTGACCGGCGGGCTGCTGTCGTCGAACGCCGGCGGGTTCCTCTCGCGGAACTTCGCCGCGACGGGCGCCTCGGCGGTCGAGCTCGTCGGCGAGAGCGACGAGCTGCTCGCGGTCCACGTCCGCGACGACGGCGTCGAGTTCGAGGAGGTCCCCGACCTCGAGGGGGCGGAGGTCCCCGACGTGGTCGCCTGGGCCGAGGACGAGCACGACCTGGCGGCCGAGCACACCCTCTGTATCGGTCCGGCCGGCGAGAACCGCGTCCGGTTCGCCTGCATCATGACCAGCGAGTCCCGGGCGTTCGGCCGCGGCGGCCTCGGCGCCGTGATGGGGGCGAAGAACGTCAAGGTCGTCACCTTCGACGGCGACGCCCAGCCGTCGGTGGAGTTCCCCGCGGAGGCGATGGAGATCCACCGCGAGGCCTCGACGTCCGACCACATCATGAAGCGCCAGGGCACCTCCTCGGTGGTCGACCTCGGCAACGAGATGGAGGCGTTCCCGACGCGGTACTTCTCCGAGCGCTCGTTCGAGGGCGCCTCCAAGATCAACGGCGACGTCGTCGAGTCGAAGAAGTACAAGAAGGGCACCTGCTCGGCCTGTGCGTTCGCCTGCAAGCTCCCCACCCGCGACGAGGAATCGGGCCTCGAGACCGAGGGCCCCGAGTACGAGACCATCATGGCGTTCGGCGGCAACTGCGCCGTCGACGACATCGTCGACATCATGCAGTCCAACGAGCTCTGTGACCGCTACGGCCTCGACACCATCTCGGCGGGCGACACCGTCGCCGCTTACCTCGCCGCGGAGGACGAATTCGGCAACGCCGAGCTGGTCCACGAGCTCGTCGAGCAGATCGCCCACCGCGAGGGCGTCGGCGACACGCTCGCGGAGGGCGTCGCGCGGTGCCACGAGGAGCTTGGCGTCGAGAACTGGACGGCCAAGGGCATGGAGTTCCCCGCCCACGACGGCCGGGCGCTCCACGGCCAGGGTCTCGGCTTCGCGACCTCGAACCGCGGCGCCGACCACATGTACGGGACATTCTACGCCTACGAGTACCCGCTCGTCGACCGCGAGGACGCCTTCGACCCCGAGGGCGTGACGCCCGAGAAGGCCGAACAGCTCGTCGAGGCCGAGAACACCCGCGCGCTCGAGGACTGCGGGGTCGTCTGCCGGTTCTCCCGGGGCGTTATGACCCCCGGGCGGTTCGCGGCCCTCTTCGGGGCGGACTTCGACGAGCTGCTCGCCGTCGGCGGCCGCGTCGTCGACCTCGAGCGCCGGTTCAACAACGAGCGCGGGTTCGACCGGACGGCCGACGCCGACATGCCCTACGACCTGCCGGGCTTCGACGAGGGACTCGACCGCTACTACGAGGTCCGCGGGTGGACCGACCAGGGCGTGGTGCCGGACGACGTCGCCGAGGCGTCCGCCGACGACTGACGCCGCACCTGTCGGTCGTCCATCTTGGGAGCGTGTACTCCCACCCCCGTCGAGTCGTCACAGGAGATCGGATCGGCCACGTTCGGCCTCCTCGAACACGCCCACTCCGGCGTTGCCGGCTGGACCCACCGGCTGGACCCATCGGCTGGACCCGCTGGCTGATCCCGCCGGGTTCGCTGCCGTTCGTGCGTCGTGTCTCGGGCGTCTGGCCCGGACTCCTGGCCCGCCCCGTCCCGACGGAACACGTTGCCCCTGTGTGAGCCTTTAACACTCCGCCTCGGGGAGTGGGAGGTATGGCTGACCAGCAACTGGCGGGGCAGACGGCGATCGTCACGGGAGCGAGCGCGGGCATCGGCCGCGAGACGGTCCGGGCCCTCGCGGAGGAAGGCGCGGACGTCGTCCTCGCCGCCCGCCGGGAGGAACGCCTCGCGGAGATCGCCGACGCCGTCGAGCGCGACACGGACGCCTCGACGCTGGTCGTCCCGACCGACGTCACCGACGAGGCCGCGGTCGACGCGCTCGTCGAGACCACCGTCGATGAGTACGGCGGCGTCGACGTCCTGGTGAACAACGCGGGCCTCGCCCGCGGGTCCGACGTCGAGGAGATGACGACCGAGCAGTACCGCGCGATGATGTCGGTGAACGCCGACGGGATGTTCTTCGTGACCCGCGCCGCCCTGCCCCACCTCCGGGAGGCTGCCGGGACGCTGGTGTTCGTCGGCAGCTTCGCGGGGAAGTACCCCCGTCCGTTCAACCCGGTCTACGCCGCCACGAAGTGGTGGACCCGCGGGTTCGCCCACAGCGTCGGCGCACAGGTGGGCGACGACGGCGTCGCCGTGACGGTGATCAACCCCTCGGAGGTCCGCACCGAGTTCGGCTCGGACTACGGCGAGCCGTTCACCGAGCGCTTCGACGAGGGCGAAGTCACCGAACCGGAGGAGATCGCCGAGGCGGTCGTCTTCTCCGCCACGCGCGAGCCCTCGATGGTGAGCGAGCTGGACCTCTACCGCCGGGACAAGTTCACGATGTTCTGACGCGACCGTCCGTACCGCCGTCGGTCGGCGATATCACGCAAACGGCGACCCCACCGACCGGCGAGCATTCACGTCATGCGGCCCCGTGTCGGCGCCTCCCGAGCCGTCGTCACCGCCATCGCACCCGTGATCGTCACGCCTCGAAGCCGTCCTCGAACCAGAACGTCCCGTCGCGCTGGATCACGTCGCCGTCCAGCGCGATCGTGGAGTCCCCGTCCATGTCGACGATCATGTCGACGTGCTCGGCGCTCTCGTTCACCTCGTTGTCCTCGCCGACCGTCTCCGGGTAGGCCTTCCCGACGGCCATGTGGACGGTCCCGCCCATCTTCTCGTCGAAGAGCATGTTGTAGGTGAACCGGTCGATGCTCCGGTTCATGCCGATCCCCAGCTCGCCGAGGTACCGGGCGCCCTCGTCGGTCTCGAGGATCCCCCGGAGGACCTCCTCGTTCTGCCCCGCAGAGAACTCCGTCACCCGTCCGTCCTCGAAGGTGAGCCGGGCGTCCCTGATCTCCTGGCCCTTCCGGTAGACCGGCTTGTCGAAGTGGACCGTCCCCGAGACGCTGTCGGGGACCGGCGCGGTGAACACCTCCCCGCCGGGGAGGTTCTTCTCGCCGTAGTCGTTGAGGGCGGTGTTGCCCCCGATCGACATCGTGACGGCCGTCTCCTCGCCGCTCTCGATGCGGACCTCATCGGCGTCGTTCAGCCGGTCGACGACCTGCTGCTGGCGCTCGCGCTGAGCCTCCCAGTCGAGCGTGACGGCGTCCCACACGAAGTTCTGGTAGGCGTCGGTGCTCATCCCCGCGAGCTGGGCGTGGCCGCTGGTGGGGAACTGCGTGAGACACCACCGTTTGGCGAGTCGGATCTCCTGGACCGGGCGGAAGGCCCGCTTCCAGGCTGCGTTGGTCTCGGCCGAGACGTCACTCTGCTCGGAGACGTTCGCCCCTCCCCTGGCGATGACGAAGACGTCCGTCTCCTCGTAGAATGCCTCGAGGTGTTCCGGGGTCTCGAAGTCCTCCCCTCCGGCGCGCAGGAACGCCCTGGTGGCGCGCTCGGAGTGGTTCAGGAACGCGGGGGTCGCCCCCCGGTCGCCGCACACCTCGTGGAGGGCGACGCCGAGGTCCTCCGCCTCGGGCGGCAGCTGGATGACGACCCTGTCGCCGGCCTCGATCCCGGTCGAGTGGTCGGCGATGATCGCGGCGTGTTCGCGGATGCGCGGGTCCATACCCGGCTCGTGTACCAGCAGTCCCTATACGCTTGCGGAAGT
>SLIW01000372.1 GCA_007135435.1 Natronomonas sp. | reverse complement strand
GAGCACCAGATGCAAGAGGGCGAACAGCACCAGGTAGACGACGAGCCAGCCCCAGAGCTCCATTGGGTATGCTACACGTTCCCATCCTACTTGGCTATTCCCCGGGGCAATGCAGGCATCACCGGAGTAAGCCCTCCTTACCGACGGAATCCGGGGTTTGGCTGATGGAGGTTCGCGACGATCGACTCGCTGGGGTGGCGAGTCAGTCAGGTTCGGTCGAACGATCGGCTAGGCGATCGCCATCGCGACGACGGCCTGCCGGCGTGGCTCAGACGAGAGTTGGCGACGGTACGGTTCAGATGGGAGTTGTCGCCGGCGCGGCTTCGATGGTGCTGGTGACGGCGCAGCTCGGACCAGCGGTGTCGATGGCGCCCAGACAGGAGCTGCCGACGGCGAACTCACTCCGGCGGCGAGAGGTCGCGCTGGAACTCGTCGAACGGCTCGAGGTCCTCCGGCAGGTCGTAGGGGAGCTTCCGCTCCGCGCGGCCGTCCGGGTGGTCGGCGTCCACCGGCTCGGCGACGTCCTCCCAGCCCGGTTTGACGCTGACGCTCTTCGCGGGCATCCCCACGACGACGTGGTGGGCGGGAACGTCCGACTGGACGACGGATCGGGCGCCCACGATGGCGTTCTCGCCGATCTTGACGCCCGCCCGGACCATCGCGTCGAAGGTGAGGCGGACGTCGTCCTCGACGATCGTGTGGTAGTTCTCGACCTGCGTCTGGTCGACGACGTCGTGGTCGTGGCTGTAGACGTGGACGCCGTCGGAGATCGAGACCCGGTCGCCGATCGAGAGCTCGCCGCGGTCGTCGAGGTGGACGTCGTCGTGGACGACCACGTTGTCGCCGACGGAGATGTTGTGCCCGTAGGTGAAGGTGATCCCCTTGAAGAACCGGCAGTCGTCGCCGCACTCGGCGAAGAGGTGATCGGCGAGCATCCGCCGGAACCGCAGGGCGAACTCGACGTTGTCGGCCATCGGCGTGGCGTCGAACTGCCGCCAGAGCCACTGGAGGTGCTTCGAGCGCTCGTACTCGTTGTCCGCCATGGTCTCGACCTCCGCGTAGTACTCGCTCTCGAGCGTCGCGTTGCACGGATCGTACCCCTGCAGACGGACCCGCTCGGCGGGCGAGACGTCGTCGCCCGCCCGCCAGCGCTCGTAGGCGTCCCGGTCGCCGTGGAGGTCCACCAGCACGTCCTCGACGACGTCGCAGGTGTCCTCGTCGCCGGAGAGCCGGCGGTCGACCTCCTCGAGGAACGACCGGAGCCCCTCCTCGGCGGCGTCCGGCAACGAGACGTGACGCTTGGTCATCACCCGACGAACGGCGCCCGACGGTGTTAGTAATTGTCGTTGCGGCATGGCGGGACGGACGTCGGACCCCGGACGTCGAACGCCGAACTCGGACCCCGGACGCAGAACTCGAACGTCGGACCCCGAACACAGGACGTTGGATCCCGAACGCCAGACGTCGGGTGAGCCGTTCAGGGGATCGCCCCTCGGAGCCGGGTGACCGTCCTCGAGCCTCGATCGCGGAGGTCCTTCGCCGACGACAGGCTTCGACCAGGTGACGACAGGTAACCACACACCGACCACCTATCAGCCGACGATCGACGAACCAGGCATCCACGACCTGCACCGAGCCGACGGCTTTTTGGTGTGCAGGCCTGTAGCTCCGCATCCTCGATGGACAGGAACCTATCGACCGGGGGCGGCGTCGACGTCGACGCTGAGACCGCGGTCACGCCGGAGCGGCGACGGGCCCTGCGACGCGAACTGGTCGCCGTCGCCACGTCGACGCGCGAACTGCTCCCGGACGAGTTCGTCGTCGGCGGCGAGATCTCCGGCGACCCCGACGCCCTCCATGCCACCGTCGCCGTCCAGCCCCCCGCGGGGTCGGTCGTCTCGGCCGGCTTCGACCCCGACGGGGACGAGGACGCCGCGACCCTCGCCCGGGACCTCGCGGCCAGCGCGTTCCTGGAGGCGAGACACGCCGTCCGCGACGTCGACCGCACGGCGCGTTAGCGGATTCCCGGCGCTTCGTCATCTCACTGCCCACGTCGGTCGAGCTCCATCAGCACAGCTGGCCGGTGGATTCCTATCACTCCACGTTCTCGTGGACCACCTCAGGTCGGGGGGATCACGAACATCGAGATCCCGAGGAAGAGCGCCGCAAGGAGGCTCCCCGCGCCGATCCCGAACGCGAACGGGATCGCCAGTAGCCAGCCGGCGATCGCGCCGCCGGCGAGCGACGCGGGCATCGCGGCGAGCAGGCCATCGTACCACGTCTGGGTCGTCGGGGCGCGGTCGGGCACGATCGCCCGTACGGTTCGGAGGTAATTAAATGTAATTACCCTGGAGGTGTCCGCCGTGGATACGCTTTTCACCGCGGTCGCAGACCGGGCGGTATGGCAGGCGGTGGCGACGGTCGCTCACGGCACGACGGCCTGGCGGGCGACGGCCTGGCGGGCGACGGCGCTGGGGCGTCCGGGACAGACGCTGGAGCCGACGCCGAGTCCGGGGAGGAGACCACGGCCGTTCGACGGGTACAGATCGTTGGTGTCGCCCTGGTCTGCGGGGGTATCGCCCTCGCGGCCCTCTCGTATATCGTCCCCACGATTCTTCTGGCGGGTGGCGTCCTGCTCGTCGCCGTGATCGTCCACTTCGAGGTCGCCCCCGAGACGCCGGGGATCGCCCTCGGACCGGCGGTCGGGATCATCGGCGTCCTCCTGCTCGTCGAAGCGACGCTCGAGCTCGGGTTCGGAGCCCGCGGCGTCGCGGCGCTCGTCGTCGCCGGCGGCGTCTTCGAGGTGCTGGCCGCCCCCTGGCTGGTATCCGCCGGCAAGTCGCGATGACCGTTCGTCCCAGGAACACCAGCGGGTCGATGAGTCGGGAACGGCGACACGTCGAAGCGGCACTTGAGTGGTCGCCGCCGTTGCGGCGGTTGCCGTCCTACTTCGCCCAGAACGGGTCGCGGCCGCGCTGCTTCTCGAGGTACATCCGGAGCGCCTCGAGCTCGTCGGCGGGGACGTCGTCGGCGAGCTCCTGTTCGAGGATCTTGGCGTGCTTCTCGGGGAGCTCCGTCCAGAGCTCGTCGCCCTCGTCGACCTGTCTGCCGACGGTCGGGCCGTCGATGGAGGCGGCGACCTGCTCGCCCGCGCGGACCTCGTCGACGTCCTCTCCGGCGTCCTGTAGCGACTTGAGCTCGCCGACGCGGACCGGCTCCCCGTTCCACTTCACGACCCGGGAGTTGCGCTTGAGCGTCCCCGCGAGGACCTCGACGCCGACGACCGCCGGGTTCGACTGCCGGAAGACGTGGTCCTCGAGGATGCGGAACCGGCAGGGCCGGCTGATCTTGTCGAGGACCTGCTCCTGCTGGGCGCGCTCGATGGCCGCGACGTGTTCGGTGTACTCCTCGACGAGCTGGTAGATGACGTCGTCGACGAACAGCGTCACCTCGTCCTGCTCGGCCTCGCGGCGGGCGTCCTCGAGAACGTCCACGTTGAACCCGAGGATCGCGCGGTGACGGGACTCGTCGGCGGTCGAGGCGATCGCGACGTCCCGCGGGGCGACGTCGCCGACCTCGGCGCGGACGATGGGGACCTCCGCCTCCGCGAGCGTCGAGGCGACGGCCTCGAGCGAGCCGAGGGTGTCGGCCTTCACGACGACGCCCTCGTCGGCGGTCGTGACCTCGAGCTCCGCGAGCTCGGCGCGGACCTCGTCGAGGACCTCCTCGAGCGGCCGGTCGCGGACCACGCGGACCGGCGCGCCCGCCATGGCCTCGTCGAGGTCCGGGGCGGCGATCTTGACGCCCGCGGCCGCGCGGACCTCCCCGACCTGCTGGAACTCCTTCTCGGTGCGGATCTCGGCCAGTGGGCGAGGCTGCAGCAGCGCCCGGACGTCGGTCACGATGGGGTCGCTGGTCCCGCCGACCACGATGGTGTCGTCCGCGCGGATGGTCCCGTCGTAGAGCACGATGTCGATCGTCGTCCCGAAGCCGCGCTCCTCCTTGACCTCGAGGACGGTGCCGACGCCGGGGCCCTCGACGTCGACCGCCATCTCCGCCTTCAGGTAGCGCTGGGAGAGTCCCATGAGGACGGCCAGCAGGTCCGGGACGCCCTCGCCGGTCTCGGCCGAGACGGGCACGACCCCGACGTTGGCCTGGAAGTCCTGGACGCGCCAGTACATGTCGGCGGAGAACTCCTCCGCGGAGAGCTGGCCGATGAGCTCGTAGAGCTTCTCGTTCAGCCGCGCCTCCGCGCGGTCGCTCTGCTGCTCGAGGGTCGCCTGGACCGGCGTCTCGGGGTTCGGGTTCCAGCCGGCGACGGTGTCGATCTTGTTGGCGGCGACCACGAACGGCGTCTGGGTCCGCCGGAGGATGTCCAGCGCCTCGTGGGTCTGCGGCTGGAAGCCGTCGTTGACGTCGACGACGAGGATGGCGATGTCCGCCAGCGCGCCGCCGCGGGAGCGCAGCGTCGAGAAGGAGTGGTGGCCCGGCGTGTCGATGAAGAGCAGCCCCGGCAGGTCGAAGTCGTCGGGGTCGACCAGCCGGCCGGCGATCTCCGAGACGGTCTCCAGCGGGACCGCGGTCGCGCCGATGTGCTGGGTGATGGCCCCCGCCTCGCCCGCCGTGACGGCCGACCCCCGGATCCGGTCCAGGAGGCTCGTCTTCCCGTGGTCGACGTGGCCGAGGACGGCGACGATCGGCGTCCGCAGCTCCGCGGCGTCCCCGGCGTCGGTGATGTCGGCGTCGGACATAGAAGGGCCCCTT
This sequence comes from Natronomonas sp., assembly GCA_007135435.1. Classification (GTDB taxonomy): domain Archaea; phylum Halobacteriota; class Halobacteria; order Halobacteriales; family Haloarculaceae; genus Natronomonas. Next base: position 1,395 of record SLIW01000372.1, on the reverse strand, counting down.
ACCACCCAGTCACCCCTCGCGGCATATAACGATTTCAATATCGGCGTCCCGCCGGTTCCCGCGTCGCCGCACCTCGCCACCGATTCGTCCCGCCCGGCCCCTGACCCCAACGTTCATAGCGGGTCGCTCGTAACCACCCACCGGAAAACCATGGCGGAGATACTCGCGGAGAACCTCTCGGAGAAGGAAGTGATGGGGTCGGACGGCGCCAGCATGGGGACGCTCTACAACGTCACGATGGACATCAAGACCGGGTCGCTCCGGGACCTGATCGTCGACCCCGGCGACCGGTCGGTCGACGCCGAGTTCGACCGCGACGAGCACGGCAACTTCCTGGTGCCCGTCAGCCGAGTGCAGGCGGTGAAGGACACAATCGTCGTCTCCCGCTGATCCTCGATGCAGGTCCTCGACTCCTCGGCGTTCATCCACGACTACACCACCGGCGAGCCGATCGCCACCGTTCCGCTCGTCCGCGAGGAGCTCGAGGACGAGGCGGGGTACCGGTACGACGCCCTCGAGGGGTCGGGCATGCGGATCCACATCCCGGATCCGGGGACCGTCGAGCGGGTCGAGCGAGCCGCCGGCGAGACCGGCGACGCCGAGGTGCTCTCGCGGACCGACGTCCGCCTGCTCGCGGCGGCGTTCGAGCTCGACGCGACGCTGATCACCGACGACTACGCCATGCAGAACGTCGCCGAGCGCCTCGACGTCGACGCGCAGGTCATCGCCCAGGAGGGCATCGACGAGGAGCGCGAGTGGCGGTTCCAGTGTCAGGGCTGCGGGCGGGTCTTCGACGAGCGCACGGAGCGCTGCGAGATCTGCGGGAGTGGCCTCGAGCGGAAGCGGCCACGGAACTAGCGCCTCGCGATCGCGGCTCCGCTGGCTACTCGAGCTCCTCGAGGCCGATACCGACGAGCTGCTCGATGACCTCACCCTCGCTCAGCTCGTACTCGAAGGCGAGTTCCTCGATCCGTTCGGCGAGCTCCTGTTCGCAGACGACACTGTATCGAGGCACGGCCGCTTCCTACGACAACGGCCCGCATAAAGGCTCGTCAGACGGTCGACCGACGAGCGTGTGAGGTCCTCGACCGACGAGCGTGTGAGGTCCCGGGCGCCCCCTTCCCGAGGGCTCGGATTACGGATGGACAGTGACTCTGTCGGGGTGCGAGTGGACAGTGACTCTGTCGGGGTGCGAGTGGACAGTGACTCTGTCGGGGTGCGAGTGGACAGTGACTCTGTCGGGAGTCCATCCGAGGTCAGGAGGTGGCCGGGGGACGCCAGGGCGGTCCACACCATCTTCCGATCTCCGGTTCCGATAGGTCTCGTGCCGGTCTCCACCGACCAGATCTCCACCGATGTGATCTTCGATGACCTGGCCCACACAGCCCCCAGCTG
>SLIW01000029.1 GCA_007135435.1 Natronomonas sp. | reverse complement strand
TCGTGCTCGTCGGCCGAGCGGGAGACGTCGCCTGGCGATGCCTGTGCATCGCCCCCTCTGTGTTGTTCCTCGAGGTGCTCCTCGCGGACGATGGGGGCATCGTGGTCGAGCTGGTCCGGGTAGAGCTCCTCCGCGCCGGGGACGCGCTCCCGGACGGTCGCCTCCTCGAGTTCGGCGAACGAGCCGGTGAGCCCCCAGGAGATCAGCGTCCCGATGAGCAGCGTGTCCTCCGGACGCCAGGGGTCCGGCTCGTAGCCCGCGATCGCGAACTCCATCGGAAGCGGCCGTGCGTCCATGTAGGCGTTGACCCCGTCGGTGTAGGCCTCGATGCCGGCACGCGTCGACTCGTCCTCGAGGGCTTCCCAGCTCACCTCGGCGCTCTCCGCGAAGCCCATGCGCCGGTGGAACCGGTCCGACTCGACCTGCTCGGGGCCGAAGGCGGCGGCGAGCTCGCCGCGCATCAGTCGTCGCTGGATGTCGAGCTGGAAGAGGCGGTCGCGGGCGTGGACGTAGCCCACCGCGTAGGCCAGCGCCTCGTCGTTCGCCGCCTCGACGTGCGGGACGCCACGGTCGTCGTAGCGGACGGTCGCCTCGCCGTGGGGGCTCTCGACCGTCGTCGGACCGGTCAGGGCCCGCTCGACGCTCGGCCCGGTCGCACCCGGGTTCGCCTCGTCGGCGGTGGCCCACGCGTCTCCGGTGAACGGGGCGAGGAGTCCGATGGGGCCTGCTGCGGCGTACAGGGTGCCGACGAGCGCGACACCGAGCAGGACCCCCAGCAACCACCGCCGTCTGCCTCGCATGCGAACCCCGGACACGGCCGGGCGACAAAAAGGTTCACCGCCGGCGTGGATTCCTGCGAGACGGATCCCCTAACGATGGCGGGCTCTTGAGACCGGAGTTTAGAAGGCCACGTGGTCTTCCCTCGAATTGGCCGATCCGAGCCGTTCGGCGGCTCCACCTGGCTCGGTCGTACCGCTCGCCTCGGTCCTCGCTTCCTGGCGTCACCCGTCGGCGAACTCGAAGCCCTCCACGATCCGCCGCTCGTTCTCGTCGTCGTCGCCCTCGTACTTGTAGACCACGCCCTCCTCCTCGTCGAGGGTCCCGTTGTGCGAGCCGTCGCAGAACGGTGGGTCGTCGGTGAGGCCACACCGGCAGACGAATATCTTGCCGTCGTCCCCCATGTCGTCCTCGTCCAGGATCGCCGGTCCCTGGGCCTCGTGTCGCACTTCCCGTGCCATGATCAGGTCAACGGCCAGGACCCTGAAAAACGTTGACCGCTCGCGGTGTAGTCTTCGGGGCGAGGCGTCCACAGGTCGACAGTCGTCAGTTCTCGTCGGCCCAGTCGGGACGCTCGACCGTCGGGCCACCGAGCGCGGAGACCTCGAACGAGAGCTCGGCGATCCGCTCCTCGCCGTCGTAGTCGTAAGTGACGGTGTACGTGGACTCGCGGACGACGCCCTGCTCGTCGACGACGAACCGCGCCTCGAAGTTCGTCACGTTCTCCGCCGCCTCCACGCCCAGCAGCGCCTCGCCGCCCGCGAGGTCGTCGGTCTCGAAGACGGCCACCGGTTCGCCGTCCAGCTCGTCGACGGTGACGTCGTACCCGGTCGCGTTCGTCAGCAGCGGCGTGATCGCCTCCGCCGCCGTCAGCCCCTCGTCGGGGAAGGGTTCGTCCTCGACGGCGACGTCGGACTGGACGTCCCCGAACGACGACCGCTGATAGAGCCGTCCGTCCGCGTAGTAGGCGTCGGTCGTCCCGTTGCCGTCGGGGGACTCGATGGCCACGTGCTGGAGGGCAGCCTCCTCGTCGAAGTCGACGGCGTACTCGACGGTCACGGCCGTCTCGCCGTCCTCGGTGTTGGCCACGTACCGGTAGGCGCCCTCGAAGGTGCCCGCCTCGAGCAGCGCCGACTCGTAGGTCTCGAGCGCGCGGTCGCCGTCGTCGACGCCGCCGGCGTCGTAACCGGCCGGATAGTCGAACGAGTCGACGTCGACCTGGACGTCGACGTCGGCGGCTCCAGCGTCGGCACCGTCGCCGACGTCGCCGTCGTCCCCGACCAGTGCCGCGCATCCGGCCAGGAGGACGAATGCCGCGAGCGCCACCACGAGTATCGTCCCCCGTCTGCCGAGGGGGCCTGTTCCTGTCACCATGAGGTATCACTCCCCAGCAGCCACGCATAAGGGTGATGACCACCTCAGTGGCCGTATGGACGGTATCGTCTTCTTCGCGACGACCCGGCTCGACGCCGTCGTCGAGTTCTACACCGAGCGGATCGGGGCGAGCGTCTGGCTGGAACAGCCCGACTGCACGATCCTGCAGTCGGGGAACTTCCGGTTCGGCTTCTGCGAGCGGCGCACGGCCGAGACGGACGGGATCCTGACCTTCGTCGTCGACTCCAGGGAGGCCGTCGACGACCGCTATGCCTCGCTCTCGGACGTCGGCGAGTCGCCCCCGACGTACAACGAGACCTACGAGATCTACCAGTGCTTCCTGTCGGACCCGGAGGGCCGGACGGTGGAGATTCAGGTATTCGAGTAAGCGGCGACGGTGCCGAACGGGTGATCTGGTGGTTCCTCAGTCGGGTGGTCGTTTGCCACGGGGGTCGTTGCGGTCGTGGTGGTGGCTCCCGTCATCGCCGTCTCTCCCATCGCCGTCGCTCCCATCACCGTCACTCCCATCGTCGTCGTTCCTATCGCCGTCACTCCCGTCGCCGTCGCTCCCATCGCCGTCGTTCCCATCGCCGCCTCTCCCATCGCCGTCGCTCCCATCACCGTCGCTCCCATCGCCGTGGTCGTCGGTCATAGTATCGCCCGCATCGCAGCCTCCTCCGTCGCCCTCGCTGGCGTTCACGTCGCTGTCACGTTCTTCTTCCCCGCTTGTCCGGTCTTCCACGTCACCGCCTGCGCCCGGGTGGTCATCTGCCTCGACGTCGCCGCCGTCGGTGCCCACCCCCATCGACTCCAGGCGCTCGCGGCGTCGCTGTTCGCGTCGTGTCGCCACCGCCACCTGGAGCCGGTCGGCCACCTCCTCGCGGAGGGTCGCGGCGAGGTCCTCGTCGATGTCGAGCGCGCGGGGCTGCCGGCCGGTCAGACCGCTCGAGCCGGCGGTATCGACCACCAGGGTGGCCAGGTGGCGCCGGCGTTGGAAGATCGTCTGGGCGTCGACGACGGTCTGGACCCGGTAGTACGGGATTATCGTGGTGGTCCGCGTCCAGAACCCCTCGCGCAGGACGACGTAGTCCTCCTGGACGTCGTAGCCCAGGTTCGTCCACTTGAGGTGGGCCGCGATCGGCGTCATGACCAGGAGGGCGGCGGTCGCGTACCACGCGAACCCCCAGCCGGTGAACCACTCGACCGCGTAGGCGATCCCGACGAGGACGGCGACGACGATGCTGTAGCGGACGACGTACCGCTCGCGGGCGCGCTTCGGCGGCCGATCGTAGTCGACGTCGGCGAACGACTCGATCGACTGGGCGAGGGTGAACACCCGCCGGCGCTCCGCCAGCGGGATCGCGGACTGCGAGCCGCCCTCGCCGGGCGCGTACCCGGCGGTCTCGACCGCCAGCGACGCGTAGCCCAGCCGGCGGGCGATGACGTTCTCGGAGACGGTGAGCGTTTGTATCTTCTCCAGCGGGATGGTCCCGCTGAACCGCTGGAGGAGCCCGCGCTCGTACTGGAGCTCGTCCTCGCCGCGCGAGAGGCGGAAGCCGTAGTAGTTCGCCACCGCGATGAGGCCGCTGATGGCCGCGGCGATGAGGGCGATCGCCGCCAGGGCGACCGGCGCGGTCGTGGCGAGCCACAGGAGCGGATCGCGGCCGGGCTCGCGGAGCGGCGGGTGGACCACCGGGAGGAGGATGGCGACGAGCCCCAGCAGCCGGAGGTCGAGGCCGACGAGACCCAGCAGCGTCAGCTCCTTGGGGGTGATGGCGAACAGCTCCCTGGCGGGCTCGCGGGTGGTCGCCTCCTCGGTCGTGTCGCCGCGCTTCAGCCGGCCGATCTCCGCCTCCAGCCTCCGAGCCTCATCGTAGCTGACGTATCGCAGCGACGCCTCCGTCGACGAGCCGCCCGCGGTCTCGAGGTTGATCTGGGCGATGCCGAGCGCGCGCTGGGCGACGTTCCGGCTGATGTCGACGTTCTGGACCCGGCGGATCGGGATCTCGCGGTTCCGACGGGAGACGATCCCGGAGGCGATGTCCAGGGTGTCCTCGGTGAGCTCGTACTCGAAGCGGTAGTAGTACGCCATCTGGTAGGTCAGCGCGACGACGAACCAGGCGACCACGACGACGCCGAGCCCGGAGAGGCCGCCGAGGGCCGGCGAGCCGATGACCAGGATGATCAGGAGCCACGCCAGCCTGACGACCGACTCGCCCGCGCGGTACGGGATCGAGTACGGGTCGAGCTTCACGGCGACCCCCCGGACGCGTCGCGGGCCATCTCAGACGGCGTCCTCGCCTTCCGCGGCGATCGCCAGTTGCTTCAACCGGTCCTGGAGGTCGTCGGCGCGCTCGGGCGTCAGCCCGGGGATGGAGACGTCCGCCCCGCGGGATCCGGCGGTGTAGACGACCGTCGTCGCGAGGCCGAACGCCCGCTCGATGGCCCCGCGACGGACGTCGACGTGCTGGATGCGGACGTACGGCGCGACCGTCGTCACGCGGGTCACGACCCCCCGCTTCAGGAACAGGGAGTCGTCCCTGACCTCGTATCGCCAGATGCGGTACCGCAGGATGGCGAAGATGCTCCCGAGGCCGAACAGGACGCTGAAGATGACCATGCCGTACCACGGCTCGCCCACCGCGAACAGCGCGAAGGCGACCGAGGCGACGACCGAGAACACGGCAGCCGAGACGCCGGACTGCAGGATCCACACGAGCTGGATCCGCGGTTCGAGGGTCTGCTTCGGCCCGAGGAGGTCCTCCACGTCGGCCTGGACCGTCGGGGGTGCCGCGGCTCCCGATCGTTCGCGTCCCGGCCGTTCGCGTCCCGGCCGTTCGCGTCCCGGACGTTCGCGTCCCGGACGTTCGCGGCCGGCGCGATCGCGACCGACGCCGTCGACCCGGCGGAAAGCGGGCACGAGGTCGGTCCCGAACGGTCCGTCGCGGCCGTCGTCCGGGCGGTCGGCCCACCGGCCACCTCCGATCGGCCGCACGGCCGGTGTGAGCGACTCGTCGAAGGGTCCTTCGTCCGACCTATCGATCCTCTCGCCGACCCCCTCGCCGACCTGATCGTCGCTCGACTCCTCGACAGCGTCGTCGACCTGGTCGCTGACCCGTCCGTCGACCTGTTCGTCGACCGGTCCGTCTCCACCGACGCGGCGGACCGCCCTGGTCAGGTCCTCGTCGAACGGGCTCGCGTCCGTCCGGGACGCGTCCGTGTCGTCCATTGGGTGAGATTGTGAGCCCGACGTATATAGAAGGCCGTGTCATGTGACGGCCATAGCCGCCGCCCTGGCGTCGACCGGGATCACCACGGTCGGACACGTGGTGACGATCGACCGCCGAGGCGTCGCGGTCGACCCGCCGTCACGTCCATCGGCACGCCGACGTGGACGAGGGGGTCGGCCACCGGCGGCTCGAGGTCGGCAGCATCGAAGACGGTGTTCGCCTCGATATCGACCTCGGCGCGGGCGACACTCCAGGGCTCGTGATCGATGTCGGCGCGATATGTACCCGTCCTCCCCGTCACGACGAGCCGATATCGTTCGAGGAGGTGCTCGACGGTGGAGCCCACCGCGGGCCTGGCGAACCCCTCGCCAGGGCGGTACCGGCACTCGAACCGGGCGGGCCGACCGCGCCGTCGACGACCGCGGAACCGGACCTCCCGAACTGGCGGAGTATCGGGATCCGCGTGCCCCTCCACGTCGGTCTCTGCCCGCTCGATCGTCACGTCCGCGCCGAAGTACGGGAACCCGAGGAGCCGCCCGGCGACCAGCGAGCCGAGGCGGTCGTCGGAGTCGACGCCGAGGAAGTAGACCGCCGGGCGGCCGTCGTGGGTGACGTACGTCCGGAGGTTGAGCTCGCCGAACCGGAGCCCGGTCGGCGCGCCGCGGAGCCGGAGGTCGGCCATCTCGAACGCCACCACGGCGACGTAGGCGTCCCCGTCGACCGTCTCGAGGGACACCCCCTCCGGGAGCCGACCCTCGAGCCGGCCCGGGTCGACCGGC
>SLIW01000194.1 GCA_007135435.1 Natronomonas sp. | reverse complement strand
CGACGAACCACGGAGAGAGACGATGAACCACGAGGAGCGAGGATGAACCACGGAGAGAGACGATGAACCACGAGGAGCGAGGATGAACCACGAACAGTGGACCGACGCGCAGACGGAGGCGACCGTCACCGTCGACGGCCACGAGCTGTCGATGGCGTACTACGACGGCGGCGACCGGGACGCCGACGGGACGCTGGTCTTCCTCCACGGCATCCCGACCTGGTCGTTCCTGTGGCGCGAGGTCGCCCCGGCCTTCGAGGACGACCACCGCGTGATCGTCCCCGACCTGGTCGGCTACGGAAACTCCGCCCGCGGCGAGGGCTTCGACCGCTCGATCCGCGCCCAGGAGGTAGCGATCACGGGCCTGCTCGACGGGCTCGGCGTCGGCACGGTCACCATCGTCGCCCACGACATCGGCGGTGGCGTGGCCCTCCGGCTGGCCGCCCACACCGACCGGGTGGATCGGCTGGTCATGTCGAACGCCGTCTGCTACGACTCCTGGCCGGTCGAGTTCATCGCGACCCTGGGGCTGCCGTCGACGGCGGAGATGGCCGACGACGAGTTCGAGGCGAAGCTGGACGTCGCGTTCGCCGAGGGCGCCTACGGCGAGGCGGACCCGGCGTTCGTCGAGGGGATGAAGGAACCCTGGCTGCGGGAGGGCGGCAAGCGGGCGCTCGCCAGGGCCGCAGTCGCGACGAATACGAACCACACGACGGAGATCGCCTACGAGGACGTCGACGCCGAGCTGCTGTGCCTCTGGGCCGAAGCGGACGCGATGCAGCCGATCGCGTGGGGCGAGCGGCTCGCCGACGAGCTCGGCGGCGAGGTCGTCCCGCTCGCGGACGCCTACCACTGGGTCGTCGAGGATCGCCCCGACGCCTACCGGGAGGAACTGCGCCGATTCCTGACCGAAACGGACACCACGCCGGGGGGAGAGTGACCGGCCATGGCATCGCGCGACGCACCCGAGTGGACCTTCAAGGAACGCGACGTGCTGGTCCTCCGCGAGCTCTCGCGTGACCCGCAGCTCTCCTCGCGGGACCTCGCGCGGATCCTCGAGGAGAAGTACGGCATCGACGTCTCGCACGTCACCGTCTCGGAGTCGATCCGGGGCATGCGCGAGGAGGGCGTCTTCCGGGAGGCGATCATCCCCAACGAGGAGTACTTCCACTTCGCCCTCTTCGAGTTCAAGTTCAACCCGGAGCACTTCGCGGAGGGGTGGCGGCCGGCGATGGAGTACATCCGCGACTCGCCGAACACGCTGTTCTACTTCCTGTCCGACGGCGAGTACCAGTGGAAGGCGGTGATGATGTTCCCCGACCGCGTCTCGCAGTCGCGGTGGATCCACGAGTTCTACAAGCACCACGGCGAGATCGTCGACAACCTGCGGAACTCGATCGTCCACAACGTCCTGAAGTTCCGGACCGACCCGGAGATCCTCGAGAGCCTCCACGAGAGCGAGGGATGAGCGGCCGGAGACCGAGTCAACGGCCGCTCTCGCGTGGCTTACGCCCTGGGGCAGGCGTGACGAACCCCTCCGTGATGAGGTCGCCGACGCTCTCGACGACGAGATTTGGCTGGAACGGCGACGCCTCGATCGCCGCCCTGTCCGTGGCGCCGGTGAGGACGCACACCGAGTCACAGCCGAGCCGGTCGGCCAGCTGGATCTCCGTCTCGAGCCGGTCGCCGACGACGACGATCTCCTCAGGGCCCAGCCCGCGGGCCTCGAGGACCGGCGCGAGCATCGACTCGTTCGGCTTGCCGAAGACCGCGTCGGGTTCACGTCCGGACGCCGTCTCGACCAGCTTGCCGATCGATCCGCAGTCGGGGACCATCCCGCGGGCAGTCGGACAGACGACGTCGGGGTGCGCCAGGAGGAACTCGGCGCCCTCCCGGACGGCGAGCGTCGCCTCGCGCACCTTCTCGTAGGTGAGCTCCGTGTCGAAGGCCACGACGACGGCCGCGGGATCGGCGGCCTCGACCTCGAAGCCGCGGTCGCGCATCGCCCCGCGCATCGCCGCCGTCCCGACGACGTACAGCTCACGCATCCCCTGGCGCTCGAGGTAGTCGATCACGCTATCGGTCGAGAGGACGACGTCGTCCGGCTCGGCGGGGACGCCGAGGCGGTCGAGTTTCTCCGTGTAGTCGGTCTTCCACGCCGAGGAGTTGTTCGAGAGAAAGTAGACGTCCGTTCCGACGGCGCGGAGCGCTTCGATCACCTCCGCCGCCCCTTCGGTCAGCACGTCGTCCAGATAGATGGTCCCGTCGAGATCGAAGAACGCGGCCCGGTTCTCGCTCAGATCGCCGATCGACGAGAACGTGCGGTCGGCGGCCAGCAGGTCCTCGGTGTCGTCGATCTCGACCCACCGGCACCCCGCGACGTCGACGGGCTCGAACGCGCACCGCCCGTGACCCGCGAGGTCGTCAATGACGCTCTCGGTCCAGTTCGAGTAGTTCCCCTCGATCTCGATCGACCGCTCGATTCGATCGAACAGCCGTCGCGACACGGCCGCCGAGAACCGATAGACGTCGATCCCGACGGCGGCCGCGTCCTCGCGATCGATCCCCTTCGAGAGGTGCCTGACACGCCCCGTTTCGTCGAGGCTGAGCTTCATCGCCTCCTCGGCGTACGTCGAGGTGTCGCACGCGATCGCGTCGGCCGACGGCGCCGAGAGCAACCGGTCGAGCGCTTCCGGGTCGTACACCACGTCCCCGTTGCTCAGGACGAACGGCTCGCCGGCGAGGTCGTCCCGGAGCTGGTAGAGCGAGTAGAGGTTGTCCGTGTTGGCGAACGCCTCGTTCTCGCGGACGATCACCTCGAACCCGTCGCGTCGGCCGTCGACCCCAGCGCACACCTCCCGGACCGCGTCGGCTCGGTAGCCGGCGACGACGTACACCCGATCGATTCCCGCGTCGTCGTACGACCGCAACTGGTGGGCGAGGATCGGCGTCCCGTCGACGGTGATACATCCCTTCGGCCGGTCGATCGTGATCGGGCGGAGACGGGAGCCGATTCCAGCGGCCAGGATAGCAGCGTTCATCGCGACGCCACGTCCAACGCTGCGTCAGAAAAGAGTTACTCGAGATCTGGCAAATCGGGGCCGAGACCGACGGGAATCTCAACAATCGCCGTACGAAATCGTGATATCTGTGAGATATAAATATCCCATATGGATCATCTTGCTCACACGTACGGACCAGTTCGCCGCCTGTGGTGACGACGCGCTTGTCACTTGGACGCCTGCGACGGGGGTCGTCGTCCGTGCGCGGTTGCGACTCGACCGGAATCGGCCGTTCCGTACTCGAGCAGCCGCGGGTAGTCGACGAGCATCCCGTCGACGCCGACGCGGCGGAGTTCGGCCGCCTGGTGCCAGGTGTCGACCGTCCACGCGTTCACCTCGCGACCCTCGTCGTCGGCGATCGCCAGGACGTCGACCTCCTCGTAGGGTTCTCGGCCCGTGTACTCCTCGTTGAAGAGTGTCGTCCCCGAGAGCATGCTCAGGGGCGGGTGGATCGCCTCGCAGTCGTAGCGACCGGCGACCTCGAACCCGTCGGCGACCGACTCGTAGAAGATCCACGCGACGGGCACCGTCGGGTCGACGTCGCGCATCGCCGCGATGGCGCCCTCGAAGAACGACGAGACGAGGACCTCGTGGGGGTACTCCGCCAGGACGTCGACGACCCGTCCGGCGAACTCCAGCCAGCGATCGCGGGCTGCCTCGCGCGCGCTCGACGGGAGGTTCTCCGCGAAGCGGACGTCTCCCCGCCCGGGGTTCTTGAACTCGACGTTGAGCCGCACGTCCGACGGGACGGCCTCGAGGACCTCCGAGAGTCGTGGAACGCGCTCGTCGGTCCCGAGGACCTCGAACGATCGGATCGTCTCGAAGGGGAGTTCCCACACCGGCCGATCGCGCACGTCGGCCGGCGCGTCGGTGAGCCGGCCCAACGTGTCGTCGTGGAACACGAAGAGTTCGCCGTCGGCTGACTGTCTGACGTCGATCTCGAGCGTCTCCAGGCCGGGATCGACGGTCACGGCCTCCCTGAAGGCGCCGAGGGTGTTCTCGGGGTAGGCGTACGCGAATCCACGGTGGGCGATCGTCGACGGCGCGTCGGCGGCCCGTCTCGTTCCGATCTCGTCTCCGTCGTCGAGTGAGTTGGCCATCGTGGGTCGGGTCCCTCGTCCGGTCCGTGCGTACAGGTACGGCACCCACGACGAGTTCGACGTCCGGGGTCGTGAGCCACGTCGGTGGCGCCGGTTAGGATGACCCTACGCGAGGGGGACCATTAATGGTTCTATTTGGAATATATAGGTAATCGGATGTTTATATATAATAGGCCGACGTGCGATATCTCCGGCCGCTGGGCGGCACGTTCCCGATCGGCGCTCTCGAACAGGTCCTCGAGCCTACCGACCTGCGAAGCGGTCGAACACCCGCGCTGCCGCTCCGCCGGGTGGGTGAGCGAAGAACCGCTCGCGGACGGCTCGTCGCTCGTCGCCGAACTCGTCGGTCCCCTCGAGTGACGCCGCGAGCGCATCGAGCAGCTCTTCGAACGTGCGGGCCACGGGACCGGGAGTAACGTCGTCGTACTCGAAGTAGAACGTTCGGACCGCCCGGTACCGTTCGAGGTCGTACGGGTAGAACACGAGGCGCCCGTCGGTAAGGAGGTAGTCGAACAGGATCGAGGAGTAATCGGTGAGGAGAACGTCCGTGTGACGCAACAACGGGTACACGTCGACGTGCGGCGGGAGAGTGACGACGCGCGAGAGCGACGATTCGTCGACGGTAAGTCGTTCCTTCGGGTGCGCCTTGATCAGAAAGTACGCGTCCCGCGCGGCGAGGAACGCGTCGAGTTCGGCGAAGTCGATGGCGTCGTCGACGGCCTCCTCCGTGAACTCGCGGAACGTCGGTAGGTAGACGATCACTCGACCGCGAGCCGCGAGCCGTCTAACGCGACGGATCGTCGTGGTGTCGGTGCCGATCCCCATTCCGGGGACGTCCTCGGAGAGCACGTCGTTCCGGGGGTACCCGGAGACGAACATCCGGTCGGGTTCGACGCGGAGCCCCGACGCGAGGGGGTCGACCACGGCGTCGCTCGTCACGGTGAGGTGGTCGACCTCCCGGTCGAGGTACTCGTACGCCAGCCGGAGCGGAAGCGGCATCTTCGAGCGTTCCGCGTCCCAGCCGACGCGTTTCAGCGGGATCCCGTGCCAGAGGTTGACCGCGGTCGCCCCGCCCGCACACGGCAGGTTCACGTCCCCGAGCCCATGGGTCACGAAGACGATGCCGGCGCGGAGCGAGACGGCCACCCCGCGGAGCGAGCGCGCGTGGTACGCCTCGAATCCCTGCTGGTCCAGCTCGGCGACGACTTCGCGATCTCGGGTCAGCCAGACCGGGCGAACTTCGTGGCGGGTCTGCGCGTGGAGGTAGAGGTACTTCGCGTTGTCGACGAACGCCTCACCTCCCCTGGCGCCGAACACCCAGAGTGTCTCGTCGCGCTCCCACAGCCGCGATAGCCGCTTCACGACCGCGTGCAGCGCACAGCTGAGAAGGAACGCGACGTCGAGCGGGGCGATGCGGGCGCTCATCTGAGCCTCGCGTCGGCGGCGAATCGTCCGTATCGAGGGAGCGTGGTCCTCGTGACGCTTTCCACGCCCCCTCTATGCGTTCCAGCGTATACAGCGTTGGGGGCCAGGCGGGTTCGGTTCATCGACCGATCCCCGTCTGAGATTCGACTCGCACCTTCGACTCGGCCTCCGTCTGCAGGTTGCCCGCCGTCCAGGCCCGCCGCGTACGCCCCACGGGTGTGCTGACGCTCCCCTCGTCGTCACCGTCCCGGATGTGCTCTCGTGCCTCACCTGGCTTCTCCGGCGTCGCTGAGCGCCCCTGGCGCGTCGTGTGGTGTCGAATTACTGGCGGATCGATGCCACCATTCGAGTTTGACTGTCGATGGATCGGAGCTGACGACCAGCGTCGAGGCGACAGGCGTCGAGAGCCCCAGAGCCAACCGCAGTGGCGGGTGTTTTAGTACTCCCTTCCGTACGGCGGCACATGACGGATCAGGCACAGTCGTCCCCCTCGGGAAGCGAGGGAGGGGGTACGGGAGGGGGTGACGATGCAGGAGGCGGTGACGGTGCAGGAGGCGGTGACGGTGCAGGAGGCGGTGACAGTGCAGGAGGCGGTGACGGTG
>SLIW01000241.1 GCA_007135435.1 Natronomonas sp. | reverse complement strand
CCAATCGATCGGCGGAGTGGCCCCATCGATCCGCGGAGTGGCCCCATCGATCCGCGGAGTGGCACCATCGATCCGCGGAGTGGCCCCATCGATCCGCGGAGTGGCCCTCCGCCGGCGCGTCGAGTTACCCGATCCAGATGAGCGCTCTGACCACGTTGCCGACTATCCCCCCATGGAGGCACCCGACACACCGGCGACGCCTCCACCGGTGGCTTCAAGCGACCGACCGACCAGTCGCCGGTATGCGCACCGTCCTCGACGTGCGGACGGTCGCCGCGGGGTTCCTCGGAGCGCTGGCGGTGCTCGCGGCGCTCGCGTGGCTCGTCGGCGTCGAGGCCCTGGTCGCCTCGCTCGCGACGGCCCGACCGGACGTCGTGGTCGCGGTGGTCGGCGCCGCGGTGGTGTGGGTGACCGCGTGGGCGCTGGCGCTCCGGACCGTCCTCCGCGCCCTGGCGGCACCGATCCCTCTCCGCCGGGCGGTGGCCGTCTACACCGGGGCGCTGTTCGCCAACAACGTCACCCCGTTCGGCCAGGCGGGCGGCGAGCCGGTCAGCGCGCTCCTGATCTCCGAGGCGGCGGACACCGAGTACGAGACCGCCCTCGCCTCGATCGCCAGCGCCGACGCGGTGAACCTCGTCCCCTCGGTGGCCCTCGCACTCGTGGGGGTCGTCTTCCTCTGGCTCGGTGACCTGGGACGCGAGCTCCTGTGGGCGACGGCGGCCGTCATCGGTCTGGCCGCCGCCCTCCCGACGCTGGCGTACCTGGCGTGGTCGAACCGCCGACGACTCGCGGCGGTCGTCGGCGCGGCGGTCACGCCGATCGCCCGGGCCATCGGTGGCAGGGTCCCTCGGCTCGAGGCACCCTCGCGGACCGCGGTCGAGGCGCGCGTAGACGGGTTCGTCCGCGCGCTCGAGGTCGTCGCGGCAGACCGGAGGACGCTCCTCGCCGCGGTCGGGTACTCTGCGCTGGGGTGGTTCGCCCAGGCGGTTGCGCTGTGGCTGGCACTGTATTCGGTGGGCGTCGCCGCGCCGGTCGCCGTGGTCCTCGTCGCGGTGCCGCTCGGCGCCGTCGCCGGCGTCACCCCGCTCCCCGGAGGTCTCGGCGGCGTGGAGGCGACACTCGTGGCGGTCCTCGTCCCGCTCGCGGGGGTGAGCGCGGCCTCGGCCGCCGCGGCGGTGGCGATCCACCGCGTCGCGATATACTGGTTGCCGACCCTCGTCGGCGGCGGCGTCGCGTCGGCGCTCGGCGCCGGTCGCCTCCGGCGCCTCGACGTCTGACCCACGGCGCCGGCTGGTACCCCGACCCTGGATCCGTGGCTGGGTCCCACGTGCGGGGTGACCACGGTCGGACCGACCAAGAGGCGAAGGGATCGGGAAGTGGGTATATGGAAGACAGACGCCTGGTACCGGGCGACAGAGCGCGGGCACGCGGGGAAGACCAACAGCGTTAAACGCGGCGGAGCGGAACCGAGGGGTAATGACGACGCTCTACGACGTGCCCGCCGAGGACCTCATCGAGGCGGTCGCCGAGAAGCTCGAAGCCGACCTCGAGGAGCCGGAGTGGCTCACCTACGCCAAGACCGGTACCGGCCGGGAGCTCCCGCCCGAACAGGACGACTTCTGGAGCCACCGTGCCGCCAGCCTCCTCCGCAAGGTCGCCATCGACGGCCCCGTCGGCGTCGAGCGCCTCCGGACCGCCTACGGCGAGGCCAAGCAGGGATCGACCCGCTACCGCGTCCGACCGGACCGCGCCGCCGAGGGCTCCGGGAGCATC
Organism: Natronomonas sp.; assembly: GCA_007135435.1. Taxonomy (GTDB): domain Archaea; phylum Halobacteriota; class Halobacteria; order Halobacteriales; family Haloarculaceae; genus Natronomonas. The sequence goes on along the minus strand of SLIW01000241.1, from coordinate 4,421 downwards.
ATCCGCGAGGCGCTCCAGCAGCTCGAGGAGGCGGGCTACGTGACGACCCGGGAGGGTCACGGCCGACAGGTCACCGGCGAGGGGCAGGCCCTCCTGGACGAGACCGCGGAGGAGCTCATCGAGGAACTCGACCGCCCGGAACTCGAGCGGTACGCGTAACGCGACCGCCAGCGTCCCGACCACCTCCAACGGCGGCCACTGCGGGATCTCCTCGTTCCAGAATCGTCACTTCCGACACCGCGACGTCCGAGCCGAAACCATTTTTCCGTCCTCGCGGTAAGGGTCCTGTATGAGCGGCGAGCCCACGGACGAAGAACTCGAGGAACTCCGGCAGCGGAAGATGGAACAGCTCAAGGAACAGCAGGGAGCGGAGGGCGCCCAACAGGAGGCTGCCGAGGCGCAACGGCAGCAGGCCGAGGCCCAGAAGCAGGCGATGTTGCGGCAGGCGCTGACCGACGGCGCCCGCAAGCGGCTGAACACGGTGAAGATGTCCAAGCCGGACTTCGGCGAGCAGGTCGAACAGCAGATCGTCGCCCTCGCCCAGAGCGGGCGCCTGCAGGGCCAGATCGACGAGGAGAAGATGAGACAGCTCCTCCAGGAGATGAAGCCCGAGTCGAAGAGCTTCGACATCAAGCGGCGGTAGGGGCGGGTCATGGAGTGCGGACTGCTATTCAGTGGGGGGAAGGACTCGTCGCTCGCGGCGCTGCTCCTAGACGGGTTCTACGACGTCACCCTCGTGACGGCCCACTTCGGGTTCACGGGTGACTGGGAGTACGCCGGTGAGGCAGCGGAGGCCCTGGGATTCGCGTTCGACCACGTCCAGATGGACGAGGAAGTCGCCGACGAGGCGGTCGAACGGATGCACGAGGACGGCTTCCCCCGGGCGGGGATCCAGGCGGTCCACGAGGCGGCGCTGGAGACCGTCGCGGCGGAGTACGACGTCGTCGCGGACGGGACGCGACGAGACGACCGCGTCCCGACCATCTCGCGGGCCGTCGCGCAGAGCCTGGAGGACCGCCACGGCGTCGACTACGTCGCACCGCTGTCTGGCTTCGGCCGCGGGGCGGTCGACCGACTGGTCGCGACCCACCTCATCGTGGAATCGGGACCGAGCGAGGAGATCCCGAAGGGCGACTACGAGACGGAGCTGCGCGAGCGCATCCGGCAGCGGTGGGGGACGGAGGCCGTCGCGACGGTGTTCCCGGAGCACGAGCAGACGAGGGTGGTGGGGAGAGCGAGGTCTCGAGCGAAGCGAGAGACCTCGGAATAGCGAACGGCGAACGGAGTGAGCCGTGAGCAGCGAGATCCGAACGAAGTGATGGTCTCGGAACGGCGAACGGCGAACGAAGTGAGCCGTGAGCAGCGAGGCCGCGAGCGTAGCGAGCGGCCTCGGAACGGCGAGCAGGGAGTCAGGGAGACCGTCACCCGAGAGACGACCGTGATCGCGACAGCGCCCGAACCCAATGGGAGGCCGTCAGGCACTCTCCGCCGGTCCGAGAGGCGTACACCTTTTTGCCCCGTCGTGTCATACCGCGGCCCATGAAGTTCGTCATCGTCGGGTTCGGTCGCGTCGGCACCCGCACCGCGAACCTGCTGGCGACGGAGGGCCACGACGTCGTCGTCGTCGAACAGGATCCGGAGCGGGCACAGCGCGCCCGCGACGAGGGACACGAGGTCGTCGAGGGCGACGGCGAGGACGAGCGCGTGCTCCAGCGGGCGGGCCTCGAGGACGCCGACGCCTTCGGGGCGCTGACCTCCGATCTGAACGTCAACTTCACGGCGTGCATGATCGCCAACGGCCACGGCGCCCGGACGGTGCTCCGGATCGACGAGGACTACCGGGAGGACATCTACCACAAGTACGCGGCCGACGTCGACGAGGTGATCTACCCCGAGCGCATGGGGGCCGCCGGTGCGAAGACCGCCCTCCTCGGCGGGGACTTCAACGTGCTCGCCGACCTCACCGAGAGCCTGGTGGCGACCACCATCGACATCCCGGAGGGCTCGTCGGTGGTCGGTCGGCGGGTCGTGGAACTGGACGTCCCCGACGGCGCCCGTCTCTACGCCCACGGCCGACAGCGGGAGCCGATGACTATCCCGTTGCCCCAGACCGAGATCGAGGCGGGTGACCGGGTGGCACTGGTGGCCGAGCACCACGCGGTGGAGACGTTCCGCGAGATGCTCCACGCGTAGCGACGCACGGTGGCTCCGCTCGGCGGTCGTCGAAAGGCCGGGCGCGCGGTGGGGAGGATGGGGAATTCGAGGCCGTCGGTGCGCGCCCATCGGGTGGGAGAACCGCAGGTACCTTAAATCCGCGTCAGACGGACGTGTGACCCGCGTCACGCCGGATCGCCGGGTGGACGGGTGCGACCGACGGGGTAGCGCGTGGCGGATGCCGAGACCTGCCGCTTTTTGTCCGTCGGTCACCTCTGGCGGCACATGTCCTGGCGCGACCTGTTCGACCGAGCCGCGTCCCACGAGGTCTCCATCGACGAGGTGACCGAGCGCCTCCGGGAGCGTCGCGATGGACGGTGATGACGAGGAGGGGGAGGTGAATCCCGGTGGAGGGTCGTCGAGCGACGACCGCGACGACCGCAACGACCGCGACGACCACGATATCGACGCCGACCAGGACCGCGACCACGACAACGAGCACGACCACGACCACGGGCTCACCGACGGTCACCTCCGGGTCGTCGCCGACGCCGACGTGCTCGTCGCCGACCTGCTGGTCGGAGGGCCGTCCCGTGAGGCCCTGGACCACCTCCGGTCGCACTCGTGGCTCGCGCTCGTCGCGACCACCACCCTCCTCGACGACGCCGAGGCGCTCGTGGCCGACCTCGCGGACGCCGAGCTGGCGACCGACTGGCGCCGTCGCATCGACGCGTGGGCCGCCGTCGTCGACCAGCCCGAGGGTGACCACCCCGCCCTCGCCGCTGCCTATCGGGGCGAGGCGCTCCACGTCCTCACGTTCGACGAGCGACTCCGCGGCGCGGAGACCGGGGCGAACCTCCGTGGGGTCATGGACGTGAGCGTCCGGTCGCCCGCCGCGTTCGCCGCCGTCTTCGATCCCGCGGCGGTCTACGAGGCACGCTTCGACGAACCCTATCCCGGCCCGGACCTCGACCCGCGAGCGTAGTCCGCCTCGACGGCCGTCTCGCCCACCTCGGATCAGTCCGGCGTGTTGAGGTCCTTCGCCCGCTTGCGGGTGAACGCGTTGGGGAGCACGTTGGAGACCCTCGTCAGCGCCCGGTACTTCCAGCCGGGGACGACGACCGCCCGCCCGGCCTGCAGCCCCTCGTAGCCAGCGGCGGCGACCGCCTCGACGTCCTGTAAATCGCCGCTTCCCAGCGGGGTGTCCATGTTGCCGGCGCGCTTCTGGAACTCCGTCTCGACGGGGCCGGGACAGAGCGCGGTGACGGTCACCCCCTCGGGGCGGAGCTCCTCGGCGAGGGCCTCTGAGAAGTTCTTCAGGTACGCCTTCGACGCGTAGTAACTCGCCATGTACGGCCCGGGGAACCACGCGGCACTCGAGGCCACGTTCAGGATGCCACCGCTCCCGCGGGCGGCCATCTCGCCCCCGAACCGGTGGGTCAGCTCCGCGGGGGTCGCCACGTTCACCTGGACGACGTCGCGCTCGCGCGCGAGGTCGTTCTCGATGAACGCGCCCTGCACGCCGATGCCGGCGTTGTTCACCAGCACGTCGACCCGGAGATCGCGGTCACGCGTCGTCCGGTGGAGGGTCGCTGCCGCGTCCCGTTCCGAGAGGTCCTGGACCAGGACGTGCGTCTCCACACCGTGGTCGGCAGCGAGGGAATCGGCGACCTCGTGGAGTCGGTCCTCGCCGCGCGCCACGAGTACGAGATCGTGGCCGTGCGCGGCGAACTCGTCGGCCAGTGCGGCGCCGATGCCGGCGCTCCCACCGGTCACCAGGGCGGTGCCGTCGACGGTCATGTGTACACGAGCGGCGGACAGGACCTTAGCGGTGTGGGCGGACTACCTTTGACGTTGCAGTACTCGGGGTCATTCTACGGAGAAGCTGCGGACCACTGTCGAATGCAGGCGGCAGTTCCGCGACCACGTGTCCCAGAGAGCCGGGTAGTCAGGTTCGTCGTCGGTCGTCGACGTCGGCACACCGTACCCCCTCGTCGCCGGCTACCGCTCGGCGTACCACTCGGCGAACGTGGCGAGGGCCCGGCCGCGGTGGGAGACGGCGTTCTTCTCGTCTGTGGACATCTCGGCGAACGTGCACCCGTCGTGTTCGAAGATTGGGTCGTAGCCGAAGCCGCCGTCCCCGCGCGGTTCGACGATGGTGCCGGGGACGGCACCGGTGAAGAGCTTCACCGGGACGGCGGCTGTGTCGCCCTCGCCGGCGTCACCATCGGATCCGGATCCCCCAACAGCGGTCTGTTGGCCCTCGT
>SLIW01000105.1 GCA_007135435.1 Natronomonas sp. | reverse complement strand
CGTGACGGCGAAACCGATAGCAGACAGGGATGCGCTGTGAGGCGGACCGCCAGATCTACCTACTGTCACTGGTGGATGGCCGAACGAACGCGGCGGGGAACCGTTCACCACGCCGTGAATCGGACTGGATCGACGCTTCCAGGGACGTCCCCCCTGGTGGAATACCACCTCCGACGGCAGCGTTATCGCCGTCAGAAGCATAATGATTATTGGTGATAGTATGCCATCTACGACGCGGTACTGGCTGGAGAGTCTGCACCGGCCCGGGCACACCGATGGGCCGTGCGCCGTCGGTAGGCGGTCCCGAAGGTGGCGACGATGAACTACGAGATAGCCTACGCCCTGGGCTTCCATCCGTGGGAGGACGCCGCCGAGGAACCGGCGTTCGTCGAGGCGATCACGCGGCTGTTCGAGGATGAGGAGCGCGGGCGGGAGGCCCCCTACGGACGGGCGCTCGACCTGGGCACCGGAAGTGGGATCTGGGGGATCGAACTCGCCCGCCGCGGCTGGGAGGTCACGGGGGTCGACAACGTCGAACGGGTCCTCGACCGCGCCCGCGATCGCGTCGACGAGGAGGGTGTCGAGATGGAGCTCGTCCACGGTGATGTGACCGACCTCCGCGGAGCCGGCATCGAGACCGGCTACCGGTTGATCCTCGATACCGGGACGTTCCACGGCCTCGCCCGCAGCCAGCGGGCGGCGATGGGACGGGAGGTCGACGCCGTCGCCGCGTCCGACGCCACCGTGCTCCTGCTCGCGTGGGAGCCGCGATGGAGAGGGCCGCTCCCTCGAGGGGCGAGCCGACGGGAGATCGAGGAGGCGTTCCCCGACTGGACGGTCACCGACGTCGGGCCCTCTAACTTCGTGGCACCCAGACCGGTCGAGCTACTGATGCGGCCGGAGGAACACTGGTACCGGCTCAGGCGCGACGAGAGCACGCCGTAAGACCTGGATTCTTACCGAGCCGAGACCATACCCACTTTCTCAATCTGATATCATTGTCTCCGAACCTGGACCCTTTTCGTCGAACGTGCTCCGGGTCTTCGAGACCTGACCGCTCCTCCGGTCGCCGCCACGGGAGACACACCCGCCGGTCATTGGAACTGCTTCACGCCGAGCGAACCGCTCCACGCCGAGCGAACCGCTCCACGCCGAGCGAACCGCTCCACGCCGAGCGAACCGCTCCACGCCGAGCCGTACTCGAACGACTCCGCCCTCCGAGCGGATCCCTCGCTAGTCCAGCACGACCAGGGGGTCGCCCTGGTTGACCGAGTCGCCCTCGGAGACGGCGACCTCGGCGACGGTCCCGCCGACCTCGGCGACGACGTCGTTCTCCATCTTCATCGCCTCGAGCACGCAGATGACGTCGCCGGACTCGACGGTGTCGCCCTCGGCGACGTTCACCTCGAGGATGGTGCCCTGCATCTCCGCGCTGACGACCTCGCCCTCCGCGGAGACCGTCGGGCCGCCACCAGTGCCCGCCGACTCGCCGGACGGCGAACCGCTCGAGCCACTGGCGACGGGGCCGGGCCGGCTCGCCCGTTCGGCCCGCTCCTCGAGGTTGACCTGGAACCGCTTGCCGTTGACCTCCACCGTGAACTCCCGCTCGACGACCTCCCCGTCGTCTGCCGCCGACGTGATCGCCTCGCTGCCCCACCGCTCCTGGGCCTCCGTCAGGCGCTCGCGGTCGAGCACCTCGTCGAGGTACTTCGTCGTGTGGGTGCCCGCGAGGAACGCCTCGTCGCGGAGCATCAGCCGGTGGAACGGGATGATCGTCGGGATGCCCTCGACGTCGTACTCGGCGAGCGCGCGGTCCGAGCGGGCGAGGCACTCCTCGCGGTCGGTCCCGTGTACGATCAGCTTCGCGATCATCGAGTCGTAGTCGGTGACGAGGTCGTCGCCCTGCCTGAGTGCGTCGTCGACGCGGACGCCGATGCCGCCCGGCGGGTCGTAGGTCTCGAGCTCCCCGCCGGTCGCCGGCGAGAAGCCCTCGGCGGCGTTCTCCGCGTTGATCCGGTACTCGACGGCGTGGCCGTCCAGCTCGACGTCGTCCTGCGCGAAGTCGAGTTCCTCGCCCGCGGCGATGCGGAGCTGCCACTTCACGATGTCGACGCCGGTCAGCTCCTCGGTCACGCAGTGTTCGACCTGGATGCGGGTGTTGACCTCGAGGAAGTAGAAGTCCGCGTCGGCGTCCAGGAGCTCGCCGTCCGCACCGTCGCGGTCGGGGTCCTCCTCGACGAGGAACTCGAAGGTCCCGGCGTTGTGGTAGTCGGCCGCGTCGGCGCCGCGGCGGGCCGCCTCGCCGATCTCCTCTCGGAGCTCGTCGGTGAGCGCCGGCGAGGGACCCTCCTCGATCACCTTCTGGTGGCGCCGCTGCAGCGAGCAGTCGCGCTCGCCGAGGTGGCGGACGTTGCCGTGCTGGTCGGCGAGGATCTGCACCTCGATGTGCCGCGGGCGCTCGAGGTAGCGCTCCAGGTAGACCGACGGGTTGTCGAAGTACGCCTCGCCCTCCCGCTTGGCGGCATCGAGCTGGTCCTCCGCCTCCTCGGGGTCCCGGACGATCTTCATCCCGCGGCCGCCGCCGCCGCCCTCGGCCTTGATCGCGATCGGGTAGCCGTGCTCGTCGCCGAAGTCGTGGACCTCCTCGACCGTCTCGACCGGCTCGGTCGTCCCGGGGACGATGGGGACGTCCGCCTCCTGCATGATCTTGCGGGCCTTCGTCTTCTCGCCCGCCTGCTCCATCGACGTCGACGAGGGCCCGATCCAGGTGAGATCGTCGTGCTCCTCGACCTTCGCCGCGAAGGTCGCGTTCTCCGCGAGGAACCCGTAGCCGGGGTGGACGGCGTCGGCGTCGGCCTTCTCGGCGGCCTCGATCACCGCCTCGTGGTCCAGGTACGAATCGGCGGCCCGGGCGGGGCCGACGTTGTACGCCTCGTCGGCGTAGCGGACGTGGCCGGCGTGCTTGTCGGCGTCGCTGTAGACCGCGACGGTCTCCACGCCCAGGTCCTCGCAGGCGCGCATGACCCGAACCGCGATCTCGCCACGGTTGGCGACCAGTACCTTGTCGAACATGCCACGAAATGCTCCCGCGTATCACGTCATTCTATCGATTCATCAATCCAGAACTCCGGGAGAGTTTATGCGCGGCGGACCGGCCTCCCGGTGGCTCACGGACACGTACGAGTGACCCGTCGATCTCGACCCGCGGACGTCGTTCGTCGCGGTGGTCGGCAGGGGCCGGTACTCCGCGCCTGGGAGCGGTCGGTCCCCTGCGTCACGGAGCGGACGGTCCCCCGCGTTCGGGAGCGGTCAATTCCTCCGCGCTCGGGAGCGGTCAATTCCTCCGCGCTCGGGAGCCAACGGTCCCCCCGCTCAGAAGCGATCGGTGCGGCCGGCGGCCGTCCAGGCGTCCCGCGGCGCGCCACGGGGCACGCGGACGCGCCGGCGCTGGAGGGTCTCGACCCGTCCACGGAAGCGCCAGCGAGCTCCCTCCCACGTCGGTTCGGCCTCCTCCGCCTCTGCGTCGGCGGCGACGTGAGCCCTGATGGCGGCGGCGATGGCCGCCGCCTCGACGTCGTCCGCGTCCTCCGGGACGGTGATCTCGTAGGTCACGTCGTGGTCACCTCACGACGGGATCGTCCCATCACCGCGGGATGTTCCCGTGCTCCCATCACAGTGGGATGTTCCCGTGCTTGCGGTCCGGGCGGTCCTTGCGCTTCGACTCGAGCATCCGGAGGTCGCGGACGAGCCGGGGGCGGGTCTCCGCGGGCTCGAGGACGTCGTCGACGAAGCCCCGCTCGGCCGCCGTGTAGGGGTTGGCGAACGTGTCGCGGTACTGGTCGATGAGCGCCTGTCGTCGCTCATCGACGTCGTCGGCGTCCTCGAGCTCCTCGCGGTAGAGGATGTTGACCGCCCCTTTCGGGCCCATGACCGCGATCTCGGCGGTCGGCCAGGCGTAGTTGACGTCCGCCTCGAGGTGCTTGGAGGCCATGACGTCGTAGGCGCCGCCGTAGGCCTTCCGGGTGATGACCGTCAGGAGCGGCACGGTCGCCTCGCTGTAGGCGTACAGCAGCTTCGCGCCGTGCTTGATGATGCCGTTGTGCTCCTGGTCGGTCCCGGGCATGAACCCCGGGACGTCCACGAAGGTCAGGATGGGGACGTTGAAGGCGTCGCAGAAGCGCACGAAGCGGCCGCCCTTCAGCGACGCGTCGATGTCGAGCGTCCCGGCGTTCACCCGCGGCTGGTTGGCGACGACGCCGACCGATCGGCCGTCCAGGCGGGCGAATCCGACGACGATGTTGCGCGCGTACCCCTCGGCCACCTCGAAGAACGAGCCCTCGTCGACCACGCGATCGATGACGTCGACCATGTCGTAGGGCTTCTGGGGCTGGTCGGGGACGATGTCCTCCAGTTCGTCGTCGCGCCGTTCGGGGTCGTCCCACGGCTCGACCTGCGGCGGGTCCTCGACGTTGTTCTGGGGCAGGTACGAGAGCAACGTCCGGATGTCGTCGAGGGCCTCCTCCTCGGCCGCCGCCGAGAAGTGCGCCACGCCGGACTCCGTGGTGTGGGTGGTCGCGCCCCCGAGCTCCTCGAAGCCGACCTCCTCGCCGGTGACCGTCTCGATGACGTCCGGACCCGTGATGAACATGTGGCTGGTGTCCTGGACCATGAAGATGAAGTCCGTGATGGCCGGCGAGTAGACCGCACCGCCCGCACACGGGCCCATGATCGCCGAGATCTGCGGGACGACGCCGGAGGCCTGCTGGTTCCGGTGGAAGATGTGGGCGTACCCTGCCAGCGAGTCGATGCCCTCCTGGATGCGTGCGCCGGCGGAGTCGTTCAGCCCGACGATGGGTGCGCCGGTCTCCACGGCCCGGTCCATCACCTTGCACACTTTCTCGGCGAACGCCTCCCCGAGCGACCCGCCGAAGACGGTGAAGTCGTGGGCGAAGACGAACACCCGCCGGCCGTCGACGTCGCCGTAGCCCGTCACGACACCGTCGCCGTACGGCTGGCGCTCCTCCATGTCGAAGTTCGTACAGCGGTGGGTCTTGAGCTGGTCGAACTCCTCGAACGTGCCGTCGTCGAGGAAGTACTCGATCCGCTCGCGGGCGGTCATCTTGCCCTTCTCGTGCTGTCGCTCGATGCGCTCTTCGCCGCCGCCCTTCCGGGCCTCCTCCCTCAGCTCGCGTAACGCCTCGATCTTGTCGTCCATCGTCATCCCAGTCGTTGCCGGACACACGCAGACCCACGAAAAAGGGTTTCCGTTCGCGACGAAGCGATCGGCTCGGCATCGACACGCCGCCGTCGCGCGGGGACGCACAGAGGCCTCAGAACAGACTCCACACGGAGAACCAATCAGAACACGCTCCGCCCGGGATCCGCCCGGAGAACCACTCAGAACACGCTCCGGCCGAAGAGCCCGTCGACGGTGACGACCTCGCCGGTCGTGTAGGAGGCAGCGTCGGAGGCCAGGTACACCGCCGCGCCGGCGATCTCCGACCGGTCGGCGACGTCGCCCATCGGACACCGTCGGCGGATCCGCTCGCGCGCCTCGGTGCCCTCGCCGATGAGGTCCACGTTCTGTGGGGTCACCACGTACCCGGGCGCGATGGCGTTGACGCGGATCTCGGGGGCCAGCTCCTTCGCCGCCGCCCGAGTGTAGGCGTCCACACCCCCCTTGGCTGCGGTGTACGTCGAGAGGTTCGCGATGGCCAGCTGCGGCGCGAGCGACGACACGTGGACGATGCTCCCCTCGTCCATGACGGCCGCGAACGACTGGGTCGCGCGGTAGACGCCGGTCAGCTGGACGTCGAGAACGTGTCGCCACTCCTCCTCGGTGGTCTCGTCGACCGCCGTCCGGGCGACCGCACTGGCTGACGTCACGAGGACGTCCACCGAGCCGAACTCCTCGATAACCCGGTCCCGCGTCCCGTCGATGGACGCACGGGAGGTCACGTCCGTCGTCGCTTCGATCGTTGCCGCGCCCAGCTCGCGGAGCCGCTCGGCGGTGGCCGCCACCTTCTCCTCGGTCCGCGAGGTCGCGACGACGTCGGCGCCCTCGCTCGCGAACGAGAGCGCGATCGCCTCGCCGATGCCGCTGGTCCCGCCGATCACGACCGCGGTCTTCCCCGCGACGGTGACCGGACGATGCGCGTATTCGTCTGCCATACTCATCCCTCAGGCAGCATCGTCTTGAAGGGTCGGTCACGCGATCCGGAACCTGGGCTCCACGGACCCCCATCGACTGTCACCAGCGAAGACCCACCGCCGATGACACCGCACGGCAAGTGCCTCCCGGGCGGATATCGAGCGTGCCGCGGCGTCGGTGGTGCCCTGGCGTCGGTGGTGCCGCGGCGTCCGTGGCGGAGATCGTTCTCGTCGGTGGCGATCGCGTCGGGCCTCCATGAGCGGCGATCGCGTCGGGCCTCAGGCCTCCCCGTAGACGGGCACCGCCGCGCCGCTGGTCACGCTCGCCTCGTCCGAACAGAGGAACAGGACCACGTCGGCGATGTCCGCGGGGTCGACCCACGCGTCGTGATCGGCGTCGGGCATCATCTCGCGGTTCATCGGCGTGTCGATGACGCTCGGCATGATCGCGTTGGCGCGGACGGTCCCGAGGTTCTCCTCGGCGATGGTCTCGGTGAGGAGCCGGACGCCCGCCTTCGAGGCCCGGTAGGGGCCGTCCCCCTCGCCACCCTCGAGCGACGAGCGGGCCGACACCGACACGATCGCCCCGCCGGCGTCCCGGAGGTGCGGGAGGGCGTGCTTCGAGACGAGGAACATCGACTTCAGGTTCACGTCGAACAGCATGTCGAACTCGTCGACGGGCGTCTCGTCGATGGGCTGGCCGCCGCGCCAGGTCCCGGCCACGTTGCAGAGGGCGTCGATCCCACCGTGGTCGTCGACGACGGCGTCGACCGTGTCGGCGACGCTCGCCTCGTCGGTCGCGTCCGTCTCGTAGAACGTCAGGATCTCCTCGTCGACGAGAGCGTCCTCGTCGTCGGGCGCCACGACGTCCGCCCCGCAGACGGTCGCGCCGGCGTCGTGGAACGCGCGGGCGATCGCGGCACCGAGGGCACCGCTGGCGCCGGTGAGCAGGACGACCGATCCGTCGAAGTCGTAGGTCACGTCCATGTCCCCCACGAGGGCCGCTCGCCCGATAAAAGCGGGTGGCTCCCAGGGTGGCAAGCGGATGGCTCCGCGCTGGACGTCCGGGTGGCCCAGCGGCGGTCCGCCATGGGAACGTCCCCCGTTGCCCGTCGGCCAGCTTCACTTCCACCGGCTGGCGATGACTTAACACGATGAACGGGAGGCCGGGGGTCGACGTGGTGACCGGAACGAGGGGGTGTGGGACCACGAGCGGTACGCTGACACCCTTCAATCGCCGTCTGGAGACGACAGGCACTTGTCCCCGCCGCGTCGAACTACCGCCAATGCGTCTGATCGCCCACCGGGGGTTCGCCGCCAACCAGCCGGAGAACACCCTGCGGGCGGTCGAGGAGGCGTCGGCGATCGCCGACGAGGTGGAACTGGACGTCCGCCGCTGTGGCAGCGGCGAGCTGGTCGTCATCCACGACGAGCGGATCGACCGGGTCACCGACGGCGAGGGCAGGGTCGACGACCACTCGCTCGCGGAGCTGCAGGCGCTGGACGTCCTCGGCACCGGCCAGGGTGTCCCGGCCCTCGCCGACCTGCTCGCGGAGGTGCCGGCGAACGTCGGCGTCACCCTCGACCTCAAGGAGGAGGGGACCGGTGCGGACGCCGTCGCGCACGTCCGCGCGCACCATCCGCAGACGGTCGCCTCGTCGTTCATCCCGTCGATCCTCGAGGAGTGCCTCGAGGCGGACCCCGCGGTCCCGCGCGCGGTCATCGCCGCGGACGACGCCGACTGCCTCGAGGTGGCCGTGGCGTACGACTGCGACTACGTGCACCTGGCGCTCGACGTCTGCACCGATCGTCGGGTCGCCGAGGCCCACCGCGTCGGGATGAGCGTCAACGCCTGGACGGTCGACAGTCGGACGGAGGCGGAGGCGATGGCGGCGCTCGGCGTCGACGGCGTGATCGCCGACCGGTGGGGCGTCCTCCCGGAAGCGTCGATGTAGGAATCCCGTAAAATCGTTACTCGGGTATTACCCCCGGACCGCTACGGACACGATCGACCTACCTCGAGACGACCAACTTCCAACCTTCAGGTCAGGATTCACTCGAAATCGATATAGCCCTGTACTGTGATACGTCATATCATGTTACGGGAGGCGGGACCTGAACTCGGTGTCGATCTGCTCGAACGAACACTCCCTGTGGTGCTATCTGTCCTGTTCCTCGCCGTCGTCCTGACCTTCGCGATCGCGCCCGGCCGCGTCCCGGTGGTGCGCCCACCGATCCCCAAGATCGTCGTCCCCGTGGGCGGCCACCTCCTGAAGGACACCGCCACGCTCTCGGTGATCGTCGGGAACGTCCCGCGGGCGCTGGACGCGGTCCGCGAGGAGCAGACGCGCACCCGGGCCGAGCGCGACGCCTTCGACACGTTCGTCGCGGAGGTCGAGGCCATCCCGGCCTCCGAGGAGCTATCGATGGTCGGCGACCGGACCGCGGTCGTGCGGACCGCGGTGACGACCGAGGACCGCTGCGAGGAGGTCCGCGAGGCCTACGAGGAGACGGTCATGGCCGTGGCGCACTACCGCGAGGAGTACGACGACACGGTCACCGAGAGCATGGCCGGGGAGCTGGGCCCCGACGTCACCGCCGCGGTGGCGTCGGGCCGGACGCTGACCCCCGTCCTCAAGGAGGGGTTGCTCCATGCCGCCACGCAGTGTCGCGACGAGCGCGAGACGTTCCTGACGACCCTCGAGACCGAACGGACGGCCCTCGGGGAGGCCCGCGAGACCCTCGAGACCGTCGCCCGCCGGCTCGAGGGGGTGACCACGTCCCTCCCCTCCGAGCGGTCCCTCGAGGAGATCATCGCGACGGTCGACGAACTCGACGGGGCGGAGCGCGACTGCGAGGCGCTCATCGACGAGCGCCAGCACCAGCGGACCGACGGCCACGCCTCCATCGACGCCCCGCGGTCGACGCTCCCCGACCTCTGTGCCTACCTCTACCAGCCGCTGCCGGTTACCTACCCGGTCCTGGCCGACGCCACGGACCTGCTCGTGAAACTCCGACGGACCCGCAGACAGCTGTTACGGGAGTTCTCCGCCCGGTTCTGAGTCCCTCCCGAATCGCCCGGGCCGGCACCGCGCCTCTGTTTCGAGACCTGGCCGGCACGGCCGGTTCCAGTATCCTCACGATCAGCACCCCCGGGGACTGGACGACACGGACCGACGGGATAGAACGACCGCGACCGCCGGGGACTGGACGATCGGCACCGAGGGACAGGGGTGGCGTGTCGCTGACCGTCGGCGGGTGGTCCGGCCCGGTGGGGCAGACGCCGCGCTCCGTCTACGGATCGCGCGCCGCCCGATGGGCGTCGGTCACCGCCCGCCGCAGCCGATTGCCGTCACGATCGTATGCCAGGTGGGACCGGCAGCCGCAGTCGGAGGCGCCGAAGCCCCCGACGGGTCCCTCGGTGAGCGCCGCCGCGACGGCACACTCGCGGTCCGCGTCCGAAGTGCGGACGTCGTCACGGACGACGGCCACCTCGCAGCCGAGCAGGTAGTCGACGTGCCAGTGGCGGGACCCGCGCTCGCCGGCCGCGAGTTCGTAGTGGCGGTCGACGCGTGCGAAGCCACCCGGACCGAACGCGCTGCCGGTGTAGGCGTACCAGCCCGCCGGCAGCCGGCGCTCGCCGAGGGCACCGACCGTCAGCGTCGTCGCCTCCCGCAACTCGATCAGGATGGTGTACGTCCCGCCGGTCACGTCCGAAGGTCCGTGTCCCGACCACAAGTACGGTGTTCATTCGACCAGCCGCTCCGCCAGCCGAATCGACGTGTCGGTCTACCCCCCGGAGGAGTCCGACGTGTCAGTCTGCCCTCCGGAGGAGTCCGACGTGTCGGTCTGCCCTCCGGAGGAGTCCGACGTGCCAGTCTTGGTGACGCCGTCACAGAACTCGACCTCGTACTGGAGCTCCCCGGAGAGCCGAACCGCCACCTCCGTGGACGCCGACTCACAGATGGGACGGGTATTGAACTCGACGACGTGGTCCTCGCGTTCGACGACGACCCGGTACTGGTCGCCCTCGGTGAACACCTCGAGTTCCCTCGTCTCGGGCCACTCGAGGCTCACCGTCTCCTCGAAGAACAGATCCTCCTCGCGGCCGTTGTCGACGAACTGTCGGTGAGCCTCCACGCGTAGTTCGACGGTCTCGGACTCGAAACCGTTGCGGAGGTGGAGGGTCGAATCGTGACCGGGGGTCGTGGTTCCTGGTGCCACGGCACAGCCCGCGACGCCGACCGAAGCGGCGACGCCGAGGAGGACGTCGCGTCGCCTCCTGGAGGGCATGGTGGTCGCTCATCCCAAGACGGGTAAGTGTCTTGTGGCGACACAGGGTGCTGCGATCCGGATGTAACACGTGGTCCTGCGATTCGGAAGTATTCGGCCCGCTGGCGCCCCCAATCGATCGGAAACGTCACAGCGGTCCCGTGGGTCAGCACGTCGGGACGCCCATCTCACGAGGTGGCCGTCCCCGGCAGTTTTCGGTAATACTATCCCCGGCTTGGTCGTACTTTCGTGCAGCCCGATTATGAAACTCCACGAGTACCAGGCGAAGGGGGTGTTCGCCGACGCCGGGGTCCCGGTCCCGGCGTCGCGGCTGGCCTCGACGGTCGACGAGGCGGTCGCGGCGGCCGACGAGATCGGCTACCCCGTCGCCATCAAGGCCCAGGTACAGGTCGGTGGTCGCGGGAAGGCCGGCGGTATCGAGCTGGTCGACGACGCCGAGGAGGCCCGCGAGGCGGCCGACGCCATCCTCGGGATGGACCTCAAGGGACTCCACGTCGACCGCGTCCTCGTCGAGGAGGCCGTCGACTTCGTCGACGAGCTCTACGTCGGCGTGACGATGGACCGCACCGAGGGCGAGCCGGTCGCGATGGTCTCGACGCGCGGCGGCGTCGACATCGAGGAGGTCGCCGCCCAGGACCCCGAGGCGATCGCCCGCGAGCACGTCGACCCGGTCTTCGGGATGCAGCCCTACGAGGCCCGCAAGGCGGTCTACGGCGCCGGCGTCGACCGCGCCGTCGCCCGGGACGTCTCCTCGATCCTCGGGACGCTCTACGACCTCTGGGCGGCGCGGGACGCCACCGAACTCGAGGTCAACCCCCTCATGGTGACGGGCGACGACGAGGTGATCGCCGCCGACGCCGTCATGAACATCGACGGCGACGCGCTGTTCCGCCAGCCCGACCTCGCCGAGATGGAAGACGAGGCCGCCGGGGACGACCTCGAGGCGAAGGCCAACGAGTACGGCTTCGACTACGTCCGCCTGGAGGGCAACGTCGGCATCATCGGCAACGGCGCCGGCCTGGTGATGACCACCCTCGACCTGGTCGACCACTACGGGGGGGCTCCGGCCAACTTCCTCGACATCGGCGGCGGCGCCAAGGCCGAGCGCGTCACGAACGCGCTGGACATGGTCTTCTCGGACGAGAACGTCGAGGCGGTCGTCTTCAACATCTTCGGCGGGATCACCCGCGGCGACGAGGTCGCCACGGGGATCAACGAGGCCCTCGAGGGCTTCGACGAGATCCCGAAGCCGGTGGTCGTCCGCCTCGCCGGGACGAACGCCGCGGAGGGCATGGAGATCCTGAACACCGACCTGGTGACCGTCGAGGCGACCCTGGAGGAGGCCGTCCAGCGCGCGGTGGCGTACGCCCAGGATCGGGCGGGGGCGACCACGGGGGGATCGGCATGAGCATCCTCGTCGACGCGGACAGCCGCGTCCTGGTCCAGGGGATCACCGGCGGCGAGGGGACCTTCCACACCCGCCAGATGGTCGAGTACGGCACGAACGTCGTCGCGGGTGCCGTGCCCGGGAAGGGCGGCCAGGAGGTCGACGGCATCCCGGTCTACGACACGGTGGGCGCCGCGGCCCGCGAGGAGGACGCCGACACGTCGGTGGTCTTCGTCCCACCGGCGTTCGCCGCCGACGCGCTGCTGGAGGCCCTCGACGCCCGGCTCGACCTCGTGGTGGCCATCACCGAGGGCATCCCCCAGCAGGACATGTCGCGGGTCTACCGCAAGCTCCGCGAGACCGACACGACGCTGATCGGCCCGAACTGCCCCGGCGTGATCACCCCGGGCGAGGCCAAGCTCGGGATCCTCCCGGGCAACATCTTCAGCGCCGGCGAGGTCGGGCTCGTCTCCCGGTCGGGGACCCTCACCTACCAGGTCGTCGACAACCTCACCCAGCGCGGCATCGGCCAGACCACCGCCGTCGGCATCGGCGGGGACCCGATCATCGGCACCGACTTCGTCGGGATCCTCGAGCGGTTCGAGGCCGACACCCGGACGAAGGCGGTGGTGATGTGCGGCGAGATCGGCGGCGAGGACGAGGAGGAGGCCGCCCGGTTCATCTCCGAGTACATGGACACGCCGGTCGCCGGCTTCATCGCCGGCCGGACCGCGCCGCCGGGCAAGCGGATGGGCCACGCGGGCGCCATCGTCTCCGGCGGCGGCGCCGGGACCGCCCAGTCGAAGATCGACGCGCTCAACGACGCGGGCGTCCCCGTCGGCGACACGCCAGAGGAGGTCGTCGACCACATCGAGGACGTCCTGTAGCGCTCGCCGCGGCCGGGTCGCCGATCGGACCCTAACTCTTTGGGCACCCGGCTTATTCCCCCGACATACCTACCGTTTCAATGTCCATGATTGGCGAGACCGTCCGTTCGTTGTTGACCGGAACCGGGATCACGAACCCCCTCGAGTCGTCCGACGACGGCGGGTCGGCCCGCCGCCGGTCGGTGCCGCAGTCCAGCCTGTTCAGTTGCCCCGAGTGCGATGTCGTCTACATCGCGATCGACAAGGAGACCTGCTCGAGCTGCCGCGGCGACGTCCGCGAGGTGTCACCGACGCTGACCAACGGCGAGGCGACGTCGACGACGGTTCCTCGCTCCTAGACGGTTCCCCCATCCCGAGGTAGGATCGATCCACTCGGCTTCGAACGCGTAGGCGCAGTCGATGACTGATTGCGAGGTTCCTCCCCTCGGTTACTGCGGTGGCCCCTCGGTTGCTGCGGTGGCCCTTCGGTTGCTGCGGTGGCCCTCCTCCGCTTCTGCTCACCGTCCACGGCACTGGTAGTGGATACCGACAGCATCAACCGACGATGGTGGCTCGTCTGTGCCGTCGACGTCGTATGCGGACGCCCCCGTCGACGGAACCCTATTGACAGCTGGCTCCGTCGGGGGACGTATGCCCACCGACCAGTTCGGTGTCGAGGACCGCAACGTCATCGTCACGGGTGGCTCCCAGGGGATCGGCCGGGGGATCGCCGAGCGACTCGCCGACGGCGGGGCGAACGTGGCGATCTGCTCGCGCGCCCAGGAGCGGGTCGACCCCGTCGCGGAGGGGATCCGGGAGGCGGGCGGCACCGCCCTCGCCGTGGAGTGCAACGTCCGGGAGGCAGGCGAGGTCGAGGCGTTCGTCGACGCGACCGTCGAGGAGTTCGGCGGCGTCGACCTGCTGGTGAACAACGCGGGCGGCGAGTTCGTCGCGCCGTTCGAGGAGATCTCGGAGAACGGCTGGAAGGCCATCGTCGACCTCAACCTCCACGGGACGTTCCTGTGCACCCAGGCGGCGGGCGCGTACATGCGCGAGGACGGCGGCGGCTGCATCGTCAACGTCTCCAGCGTCAACGGCCAGCACCCCGCGCCCCACGAGAGCCACTACGGCGCCGCCAAGGCCGCCGTCATCAGGCTGACGGAGACGCTCGCCGTCGAGTGGGCGCCCCACGGGATACGGGTCAACTGCGTCGCCCCGGGGCTGATCCAGACGCCGGGCGTGGCCGAGACGCTCGGGATCGAGGAGGACGAGATGCCGCCGCGCGAGCAGGTGGACCGCCGCATCGGCCACCCGGAGGACATCGCGGACGTCGTCCAGTTCCTCGCCAGCGACGCCGCCGCGTTCGTCACCGGCGAGACGGTCACCGCGAAGGGCGTCCCCCGGCCCGGCAACAGCTTCGACGTCGATCTGGGCCTGGAGTGAGCACCCTCTCGAACGGACCACCCCGCACGGAAGGACCGGGAGCGGTGGGCGCGGCGCTGGTCGGTGAGCGCGATCCGGCCAGAGTGGGTCGCTTCCGAGCCGTCAGAACTCGTCGAGTCGCCGCTGGTCCGGCGGCAGTCCCGGTTCCGGCTGGACGCCGAGGAGCCGGGGGAGCGCCGTGTCGGCGAAGGTGAGCCCCAGGACGAGGATGATCGGCGCCAGGAAGAGCCCGTAGAAGCCGAAGACGATCGGGCCGAAGATGTACGCGAGCATCAGCAGGCCGACGTGGGTCCGCTTGCCGCTGAGGTACGGCCGGAGCAGCAGGTCGGGGATGGTGTCGACGAGGACCACCACGACGACGACGAACCCGGCGATGTAGACCAGCGCCGAGGTGTCCCCGGACGCCAGGACCGGCAGGGCCGCGGCCACCGCCAGCGGGACGTAGACGATCTTCATCCCCAGCACCGGGATGAGGCTGGCGATCCCGGTCAGCGCACCGGCCAGCGCCGGGTAGGGGACCTCGGCCAGCGGCGGGGCGGCGACGTTGTAGCCCATGTAGACGACGATCGCGACGACCGAGATGATGATGACGTTCAGGAGGTTCCCGAAGAGGACCGCCTCGAGCTCCTCGTCGGCCGCCTCGAGGTACTCGCGGACGATGGCGTCGTCGTCGAAGCGGAGCAGCCACCCGCGGACCCTCCCGCCGTCGAGCAGCAGGTAGTAGGCCACGACGGTGACGATGAGGAGGTTCAGCAGGAAGCCGACGACGACGCTCGAGAGGAACCCGGCGTGTTCGACCGCGAAGTCGATGAACGGGTCGAGCGCCCCGTCCTGGTGGGCCGCGAGGAGTCCCTGGAAGGTGAGCTCGGGGACCTCCCCCAGGCTCTCGATCCAGGAGTGGCTCCCCGGGAGGACGTCGAACATCGGGTACTCCTCGAGGTTCGCCAGGAACGTCCGGAGCTCGACCACGAGGAGGACCACCGTGTAGGAGATGAGCAGGACGAGGGGGACGCCGAGGACCGAGAGCGTCAGGACGGCGCGGGTGCGCCGCGGGAGACGGAGCCGCACGAGGCCCTTGTGGAACCGCCGCGACGAGTAGTAGACGAACACGGCGACCGTGATCGCCGCTATGAACCGGTAGGCCATGTAGGCCACGACCACCCCCACCGCCACCCCGAAGAGGGCCACGATCATCCGTCTCTCGTTCATGTCTCGCGGGTCTGAGAGTGGATGGCCCCCGTTCGGCAATAAACACGCGGTCGGTATCGCCTGCTGTGAGGTCGGTCGCTATCGATGCGAGCCCACCTCGGGACCCATCCCCTTTCCGTCGTCCGGGGACCGACCCAAACTGACACGGGGCTCGCCGACCAACGCTCGGTATGGAGACGCCAGACCGCGACGACGACCCGGTGGAGTCGTGGGCGTACGCCGACCGCCCGTGTCACGTCTACGCCGTCGACGGGACGGGTGGCGAGACCGTCTGGACGGGATACGCCCGGACGAAGTTACCAGGGGCCGTGGACCTCTCGGACAGGGAGCTCCAGGTCCCGGGCACACTCGAGGAACGGGAGGATGGATTTTGGGTGGGCTTCGCGGTCTCCAGTGACGATCGGGACGCCGCCGGGACCAGAACCGATCTCGAGCGGCTCGTCGACCAGCTCGTCGAGCTGGAGACCACGCTGGACGGCTGAGACGGCGTCACGGGGATCCGAGGCATCCGGTCACCCGGGACGGACGTCGGCGGGCGCGTCACGTCAGTGCGGAGATGGAGCCCTCGACGATCCCGTCGAATCCCCGGCGTATGGGCACGATTTCGGAGATAAGTAAGTGAACAATCTTTACTCGGTGAACGAGCTTCTTGCAGACACTTTGTCGAATCTCTCGTTATTGGTTGCCGACCCGGTGATCTATCGGCGATGGATAGCAACGGTGTCGTCACCAGCTCGAGAAGGGACATCCCATGCCAGATCTGTCCCATCGATAGCTGCTTCGAACTGCATCCCAGGCGCTATTGGATCGAAACGGTCGCATTACTCCTCGTCCACCACGAAGCGGTGACTCCGAGCGTACGGAGGTGGTGGATATTGATAGAGATCCTACACCTGTCCGATTCGAACCCACCGATGTGCGATCCGGACCTATCTACGCGCGATTCGAACCCGACAACGAGCGATTCGAACCCATCGAAGGGCGGTTCGAACCCGACAACGAGCGATTCGAACCCATTGAAGGGCGATTCGAACCCATCAATGTTACTATCACGAAGGTCGGATCACCGTCATTACCGACACATTCCACCACTTGTGCCTGAACACGTCCTGGCAGTCGATATGACATCACCGACGGTCGCGAGGGTCCACAGCACCTCAGAGAACACCCGGCGGATGGCCACCAGCGAGGTGGACACCTGTAGGGAGCGCGTCCTCTCGAGAGGTACTCGGTGGTGATACGCGAACGGCTTCAGGAGACCGCTTCGCGCCTCTGGGCAGATGGCACGGGCTGGATCCTCGTCGTCATCTCGGTCGGGTGGTTGCTCTCGCTGGGGACGCGCCTCATCTACCCGGTCCTGATCCCGGAGATCACCCTCGAGTTCCGCATCGACTACGCGACGGCGGGGATCACGCTGAGCGTGCTCTGGCTCGGCTACGCCCTCATGAGCCTCCCGGGTGGGGTCCTGGCCGACCGGGTCGGCGAGCGAGCGGTCCTGACTGGCGCGCTCCTCGTCGGCGTCCTGGGCATCGCGCTCGTCGTGACCGCACCGGTGTTCGGGGTCTTCGTCGCCGCGACCTTCGTCCTCGGCTCCGGCCTCGGACTCTTCGGAACCACCGGAACGACGATCCTCGCGGACGTGTACGACGAGGGAGCGACGACCGCCATCGGCCTCTCGCAGGTCGTCGGCAACGTCGGCACGATCCTCCTGCCGGTCATCGCCGGCCTGCTCGTCGCCGGCATCGGCTGGCGGCTGGGGCTCGCCTACGTCCTGCCCGCCTTCGTGGTCGTCATCGCCGGCCTCTGGTTGATCGTCCCCCACCGGACGTCGCCCCGGGCCGGCGGGGCTGACAGCTCGTGGAGGCGGACTATTTCACGTGTCGGTGCGACCTTCGTGGACCGATCGCTGGTCCTGATAATCGTCGCCATGTCGAGTCTGGCGTTCGTCTACCAGGGGCTCACGGGGTTCCTCCCGGTGTACCTGATCGACGTGAAGGCCCTGAGCCACCCGCTCGCGTCGGTGCTCTTCGGGCTCATGTTCGTCGGGATGATGATCGGGATGATCGCGAGCGGGCCGGTGGCCCACCGGATCGGCAAACGGAACGCGATGATCGGCTTCGCGGCCGTGAGCACGCCTCCGGTCCTCGCATTGCCGTACGTGGACAGCCTCGCGGCGATCGTCCCCCTCGTGATGTGTGCGGGACTGATGGGCGGGTTCTTCCCCGTCTCGATGACCTACGTCATCCGGTTCATTCCGGACGACATCCAGGGGAGCGTCTTCGGCGTCGTCCGCACGCTGTTCAACGGGGTTGGAGTCCTCGGACCGCCGATCGTGGGCCTTCTGGCGGACATGGGGTACTTCGACGTGGGAATCCTCGTCCTCGGAGGAGTCGGGATCCTGGCGATCGGTTCGAGTCTGTTCCTGCCCCGGATACCCCGATGAACCTGGCGAGGGTGCCCATATCGCACCTGTTCGTGCTGGCAGCATCGCATCCTCGGATGATCGTCTCTGAGAAACGATCATGAGAGGCAGGTGTCTCGAATTCATCGGAGAATTCATCGGAGATTCCATATATTCGACCCTCATCACCGGGGTTAGTTCGCCCCCTGCCAACATCACGACCGTTTCCGTACCAGATGATCTCGATGTTCGAATAGAGGAATACCCCAGAGGCGGTGTTGGTCCGCAATTGTTCAATTAATTATCTCCGAAGATATCTCTCCGCCTCGGCAGCCAGTCGTGACCACAGCTTCGCGTTGCTCCGCGTGATACGATCGGAGAAGTGGGTCGGGGCAGATTTGAACTGCCGACTTCCTCCGTGTGAAGGAGGTGTCATAACCGGACTAGACCACCGACCCGGTGAGGAGAGGTATCGGTCCGCCGAACTTAACCCTTTTCAAGGAGGGGTCGACGAGCGGAGGATCGGGGGCGGACGTGCCGACGTCGCTAGGACGCCTTCCGCTCCTCGCGGAGCTCGTCGATCTTCGCGCGGGCCTTCTCGAGCGCCTCCCGGGTCTCGCCTTCGGCCTTCTCCTGGAGCTCCTTGATGTCCTCTCGCAGCTCGTCCAGCCGGCCGGGTTCGGGCTCCTCGTCGCCCCGGTCAATCAGGTCGTTGACCCGCTCCTGGATCGGCTCGATCTGCTCGGCGACGCCCGCCTTGGCGGTCTTCGCCGCTCGCTTCAGGTAGTACTTCGTATCTTCGAAGTGTTTGTTCATGATTCAATTATAGTTGGTTCAGTACGAATAAAACGGTTGTGGATTACACAGGATCCGAGCGGGTCGAGCCGATTTCGGGCCACCCAGACGGCCGTCCGCCCGACGATCGGCCACCGATGCGACAGAACCCCTCTACCGCCACTCCCGGGGCATCCATCGTCCAGACCCGGTCCGTCCGTGCCGCAGCCTTCTCCATCCATCGGGCAGACCCGGACCGACCGTGCGTCAGCATTATGCCCCTCGGCCCGCTACCCATCCGCATGAGCCAGACCGAGCGGGTAGACGAGTCCGGGGACGGGGCGGGTGCGCCGATCCGCGTCACCGAGGAGGCCGCCGAGCAGGCCCTCGCCCTCATCGAGGACGAGGGGTACGACCCCGAGGAGGCCGGCCTGCGGCTGTTCGTCCAGCAGGGCGGCTGTGCGGGCCTGTCCTACGGCCTGCGGTTCGACCTCGAGCCGGAGGAGGACGACGCGGTCACGACCCACCACGACCTGCGAGTCTTCGTCGATCCGGCGAGCCAGCGGTACGTCGACGGGTCGGTCCTCGCCTTCGAGGGCGGCCTCCAGGGAGCGGGCTTCCACGTCCAGAACCCGAACGTCGAGAGCGAGTGCGGGTGCGGCGAGTCCTTCCGGACGTAGGATCCGATACCCGAGCGAGTTACCTCTCCCGGTCGTCTCCGCCGGCCACTGTCCCTCACGCGCGGCTGTCCTCGTTCAGACGTCGATCAGACCGTGTTTCAGACGTCGATCAGATCGTGTACGGACCGCTATCGAGTGTTCACGCTGGACACCGATCGCTCACGGGCGGCGGTCACGCCGCAGAAACCCCGACGGTGACCGGCCCTGTCGGGGGTCCGTGCTCCGTCCCCTCGCCTCGCGAGGGCGGCGATGGTCACTCGAGCTGGAACGCGACCTCGACCTCCGCCTGGTACTCGCGGTGCTCGACTGACGCGAGCTCCACGCCGAGGTTCTCGACCTCGACCCAGTAGAGGTTGTCGAGGCTGTCCTCGGCCCGCTCGACGGCGTCGTCGACAGCCGCATCGAAGCTCTCGTCGCTCGTCCCGATGAGCGTGATCTTCTTGAATACCATCGCGTTCGGGAGTTCACGCGGAGGGGTTGTAAAGGTACCCTGGCGGCCGCGGGGCTGCAGGAGGCGGCGACACCGACCCACGCTAGCTCAGCCTCATCACGGACGCGAAATTCTCGGTGGTCGTGATCGTTCGGATGGGGGCTGTGCCCTCCGAGGTGCACCATCGTGGGAAGTGCACTCCGGGATGCGCCGCTGTGGGTAGTGCTCCTCCAGGATGTACCGCCGTGGGAGGACCCGCTATGGGGCGGGGAGGACGTCCGCGCTCGGGTGGAGGACCCGGTACCCGTCGTCGTCGACGCCGAGGACCGCCCAGTCGTAGTCGGGTTCGGCTTCGAGGAGTCGTTCGCGGACGTCGGTCGCCTCGTCGTCGCGGGCGACGAAACAGCGGAGTCCGCCGTGTGAGCCGGCGTCCTCGGGGTCGGCGGTGGTGACGTGGACGGTTCGCCACTTGCGCTCGGCGCGGAGCTCGGTCCCCTCTTCGGTTACCTCGTAGCCCAGTTCAGTGAAGATGGTCCGTGCTTCCTCGACGAGGGATGTGCTAACAGCACCCATTCGTCCGGAGCTAACGCGCGCCAGAGGTTAAAGATTGGCACGTATCTGCCTGGTGACCTATACGTTCGTTGTATTCCACCAGGTCGCCACCGTCGTCGTGTTCTCGCTTGACGTACCTGGAGGCTTGCAGGTCATTCGTGGGCGGCGTCCCACTCCTCGTCCAAGTGGCGAGATCTACTAGTCTCCTTGTACACTGTCCCACTCCTCGGCCTTGTGGAAGTTCGCGCACACGTTGCACTTGATCCGACCCATGGAGTCGACGGCGTTGTCGAACGACTCGCAGTTCGAGCAGAAGAACCCCCAGCGGCGGTCCGCCTCCGGATCGCCGTAGACGACGCGGAACGGCCCCTTGTTCCCGCGTTCGACCTCCCGCGACACGTACAGCGCATCGCCGTCCGGACCGGGTCGCTCCTCCATATCGGAAGTGGGCCACGGTGGCGGAAAACGGTCACGGTCCGTCGCGATCGGTCGATCGGGAGGGACCGGGCGTGTAGCGGGTTAGCCGATCGGG
>SLIW01000248.1 GCA_007135435.1 Natronomonas sp. | reverse complement strand
CGACCGCGGCGTGATGCTCCTCGGGGTACCCCGCCGGCATGAGCGTCGTCAACGACTCGCCGATGAGTTCGTCGCGGGTGTATCCGAACACGTTCTGGACGGCGGGATTGATCGATCGGATGACGCTCGTCGTGTCGATGGTCACGATCACGTCGTTGATCGCCTCGGTGATCGCCCGGTACTGCTCGCGCAGTTCCGTGATGTCCTCCTCGACGATCACGACGCAATCGAGGACCCCGTCATCGTCCACGATCGGCGCCGCGTCCACCGAGAGCCACTTCCGGTGCCCGTCCGGGAGTTCGATCTGGCCGAGCCAGTCGTGGACCGGGGCCTCGGTCTCGACCACGCGGGCGAACGGCCGCTCGTCGTGGGGGACGGGGTCGCCATCCTCGTCGAAGAACTCCCGGGTCTCGGGGGTACGCGGTGACCCTTCACGCTCGGGGCCGCCGTGGAGCTCCCGTGCACGGGCGTTCATCCGCTCGATCTCCCCCTCGGCGGTCAGGACGGAGATGCCGACCGGCGCGGCGTCCATCACCTCCGCGAGGAGCTCGCGCTCACGGTTCAGCTCGTCCTGGACCTGCTTGCGGGTGACCAGGGTCCCGAGGTCGGCCGCCACGGATGCGACGAGGTCGACCAGGTGCTCGTCCTCGTCGCGGCGTTCGGCCATGTAGAACTCCAGGACGACGGCGACCTCGCCGTCCGCGATCACCGGAACGCCCAGCCCGGCCTGCAGGCCGGCGTCGGCCGCGAGGGCGGTCCTCGGGTAGACGCGTTCCGGGACCTCGGTCACGTCCGGGAACCACACCGGCTCGCCGGAGCCGAGGACACGGCCGGGGATCCCCTCGCCCGGGCCGAACGTGTACTCGTGGGACGCCCGCTCGAACTGCTCGAACACCGGCTCCTGGACGTGCGAGACGGGTAGTCGCTCGACCACACCGTCGTCGGTCGGGATCCACGCCTGGCCCACGACCCACTCGGTATACGCGCACACGTCCTCGACGGCGGCCTGCAGTCCCTCTTCGAGCGAGGTCGCCTCCGCGACCGATCGGCCGACCGAGAGGTGCAGCTGTCGTTCCTCCGCGGCCCGTCGCCGGTCGGTCATGTCGCGGGTGACCTTCGCGAACCCCTCCAGCTCGCCGTCCGGCCCCCGGATCGCCGTGATCGTCACGTTCGCCCAGAAGCGGGAGCCGTCGTCGCGGACGCGCCATCCCTCGTCCTCGACCGATCCTCCCTCGGTGGCCGCGGCGAGGTTCGCCTCCGGGACGCCCGCCGCGCAGGCCTCCTCGGTGTAGAACGTCGAGAGGTGCTCGCCGAGAATCTCCTCCTTGGTGTAGCCCTTGAGGCGCTCGGCGCCGGGGTTCCAGCTGGCGACCGTCCCATCGGGATCGAGGCGGAAGATGGCGTACTCCTCGACGGCGTCGACGAGCGCGCGGAACTGGTCGTCGTGGGTCACCGCCCGCCCGTCGGTGGTCGAAGAGCGGTGGGGCGCCTCTCCAGAGTCCGACCCGGACCCATCGTCTCCCCCGTCACTCATTCCTGCGTCGGGTTACCTCGCAGGTGGGAAAACTCTGTCCCATCCGAGGGGGTGGGCTCCTGAACGGAATCCCCGTGCCTCGCGACAGTGCAGCCCGCTCGACGAACGATACCCCCACGCTCTTCCCGTCGGTGATCGACGGAGCACGACCCGCCCGCCAGATCGACGGAGCTTGAAACCGACCGGCGGATCGTCGGAGCACGACCCGGCCGCCGGATCGCCGGAGTACGAATCGATCGCCGGATGCAAGCTGTTATCGTGCACCACGGCCTATGGGCGATGAGCGTTCTTCGGATCGGCGGACAGGCACCGCGTCCTGTACCGACGAGCTCTCGCCACCAGAGAGGCCAGCCATGGCAAACCCACCGACACCAGACACCGGCGAGGAGATGGAGACGGTCACCTCAGCGGATGGGACCGAGATCGCCTTCGAACGCACGGGGGGTGGCCCACCACTGGTGCTCGTCCACGGGACGACCGCCGATCGCACCCGATGGGAGCCAGTCCGACCGGCATTCGAGGCGTCGTTCACGGTCTATGCGATCGATCGACGCGGACGAGGTGAGAGCGGTGACGCCGACGACTATGCGCTCGAACGGGAGGCCGAGGACGTCGCTGCCGTCGTCGATCGAATCGACGAGCCTGCCGTCCTGCTCGGTCACTCCTACGGCGCCCTCGTTTCGCTGGAGGCGGCCCTGCGAACCGACAACGTCCGCTCACTCGTCCTGTACGAACCGGCGTTCCCGGTCGGCGACGGCGAGATCACCCCCGAAGAGACGCTCGCCGAGATGGAGGCCCTCCTGGAGGCCGGCGAGAACGAAGCGGCCCTCGTGTTGCTGTTCGAGGAGATCGCCGAGCTCCCGCCGGCGGAACTCGACGCGCTTCGCTCGGCACCGAACTGGCCCGCCCGCGTGGCCGCCGCCCACACGATCCTCCGGGAGTCGCTCGCAGAGAACGAGTACGAGTTCGATGCCGCCCGGTTCGCTGACCTGACCGTCCCGACCGTGCTGCTGACCGGAAGCGAGAGTCCGCAGATTCTCGACGACGCAACACGAGCGGTCGATAAAGCGCTCCCAAACAGCCGAATCGTCACCTTCGACGGACACGGACACGCGGCGATGAACACGGCACCGGATCGCTTCGTCGACGAGGTCCTTGCCTTCGTACAGGGACTTCAGTAACGCTGCTGGAGAATCTCCCTGCTGAAATCTCTACCACGTGTGCGGAAGGGTCACATGGATCGCGAGCGTACGCTTCGGGTGAGAGCGAATGGACACAGTCACCTCGGCAGATGGGACGCCGATCGCCTTCGAACGCACGGGGAGTGGCCCACCGCTGGTGCTCGTCCACGGGACGACCGCGGACCACACCCGGTGGGGACCGGTTCTCGCCCCCCTCGAGGAGCACTTCACGGTCTACGCGATCGATCGACGTGGCCGCGGCGAGAGCGGCGATACCGGGGAGTACGCGCTCGAACGGGAGTTCGAGGACGTGGCGGCGGTCGTCGAGTCGATCGACGTACCTGTAACTCTGCTCGGTCACTCCTACGGCGCCGTCGTTTCGCTGGAGGCGGCGCTCCGTACCGACAATCTTCGCACACTCGTCCTGTACGAACCTCCACTTCCGGTCAGCGAGCACGACCCCGATTCGTGGGAGATCCTCGACGAGATGACGGCCCTGGTCGACGACGGCGAGAACGAGGAGGCACTCGTCCGGTTCTTCACCGGGGTCGTCGGGATGTCCGAGGCGGAACTCGACGCGCTCCGGTCCGCAGCGAACTGGCAGGCACGCGTCGAGGCGGCCCACACGGCAATCAGGGAGGAACGTGCCCGGAAAGGATACGCGTTCGATGCGGCACGGTTCGCCGGGCTGACCACCCCGACGTTGCTGGTGGCCGGAAGCGAGAGCGCTCCGTTCCTCCGCGACGCGACGGACGTGCTCGACGACGCCCTCCCGAACAGCCGGATCGCCGTCCTCGACGGGCAGGCGCACGCGGCGATGAACACCGCGCCGGATCACTTCGTCGACGAGGTGCTCAGGTTCATCCGAGACCCGAGCTGACGGATCGACGAACGTCCAGCTGTGTTCCTCCGTATGGTGAACATGCTCTGCTCACGAACAACTGCTTCATCAGGCGTGACGTGTACGAACCGAACCGAACCGTCCCTGCTATATCCGGCTACTGTCGTCAGCAGGCCGTTCCTCACAGCATCACGATATTCCATTCGCGGTCGCGTTCGCGCGGTGCGCTGTGCGGTCTGGAGCGGGTCCGCGGTCACGGTCCGGTAGACTGGGTTCCTCGACCCTCGTCTGTGACCGCCGACCCACCGCCTCGTTCGGTCTCTCGTACCCGGATCGTGGTCCGTGTAGAGACCGCTCGTGCTGGTCCGGACGAGTCGGTCCACGGGATTTGTGGGAGACGTCAATCGCTCGGTGGCTCCATCACGCCGAGTTGCACGAAGAAGTCGAGGTTGTCCCAGAAGTTGCGCTCCTCGACCACCTTGCCGTCCTCGAACCGGTCGATGGTCACGCCGGGACTCTCGATGGTCCTGCCGGTCGCGTCGATCCCTTGCAGCGCTCCCTCGTGCGTCCCGCGCCCGGTGTAGTGAGTGATGACGACATCACCATCGACGAACATGTCGTGTAGCTCGAAGGTCATGTCGGGAAACGCCCGCGTGAACGCTCGGACTATTTCCCTGTATCCGTCGATCCCGTGGACCTCCGCCTCGCCGGGGACGTGGAGGACGACGTCCTCGGCCAGCACTTCGTCGAGCGAGTCGAGGTCGTCGCGTTCGATGAGTTCCCAGATGCGTTCGGTCTTCTCTCTGTTGGTCTTCTCGATTGTTGATGCCATTGCTCTCTCCTCTCCGGATAGGTTATGGGTCACCGGTGCCTCCCGGCTGTCAGCGGCCGGTATCAGCCCGGGACGTATATCGTTAAATGTTACCAAGCAGCATAACCATAGTGACAGGATACCTCACTTCGCGTCGATCCTGGTCGCCATCGTCGTCGCGTATACCGTATCGCTCATGGCTGGAACGATCGGATAGTTTCTCGGGTACGCCAGCGTCGATCGAGCGAACATCTGACGGACCATCGAGGGCTCGATCCGGTGAACGCAGGCAGCTAGACGGGCCCGTCCTCCAGATCTCGCACACCGCCCCCGTCAGTCGCTGATCGTTCCCGCGGTCGCGACCGTGACCTTCTGCATCTCACGTATCGACCCGACGGAGTATCACCATCGCGGAGGCACGACGACCGACGGTGAACTCGGACGCGTTTCGAAGACACGCATACCCGAACCCGTGATGGTTGGGAGGTCGGTCACGACCGGCATCACCGCCGGTGATCGCCGGGGTGGTCTCACGACAGGTGCGCTTCGAAGAACGAACTGACGCGACTGACGTACTCGACCCGATTCGTCGTTCGGATGATCCCGTGTCCCTCGTCCTCGAAGAGCACGTATTCGTGGGGGATCTCGCGCTCGTCGAGCGACGAGACGAGCTGGTCGGCCTCGCTCTGTGGGACGCGCGGATCGTTCGCCCCCTGCACGATCAACAGCGGAACGTCCATGTCGTCGACGTACGAGATCGGCGAGCGTTCCCGGTAGAACGCGGACCGTTCGTTGGGGGTCCCGCCCATCTTCTCGTGGGCGTAGTCGGCGAGATAGCCGCGACTGTTCTCGACCGTCGTCGTCCAGTTCACGATGCCGCACACGCTCGCACCGGCATCGAACGCGTCGGTCGAACCGACACCCATGAGCGTCAGGTACCCACCGTACGAGACCCCCGTGATACCCACGCGTGATCGTCCGATGTCACGGAGGTACGCGGCGCCGGTGACGACGTCCGTCAGGTCACCGCCGCCGAAGTCACGGTCGTTCGCCGTCCGGAAGTCGCGTCCGTACCCGATACTTCCCCGAAAGTCCGGTGCCAGTACCTGGAAGCCACGTTCGACGAGCGTCTGTGCGATGAGATCGAGCCTGTTGAAGTGCTTCGACGCGGGTCCACCGTGTGGCTTGACGACCCCGGCGACAGGCTCGCCAGCTGGCGTGTACAGTCGCGCCGCGATCTCCTGGCCGCCGAACGACTCGTAGGTGACCTCCTCGGGCGCGACTGTTGGAATGTCGACCTGCCCCTCCGGGACGACCGTCTCCCCATCCCTGTCGAGGTCGCCCGCCGTTTCGGTGCTGAAATGCTGATAGTACACGCCATCCGCTCGGGGAGTCAGCCCCGTGTTGAACCCGGACGGTTCGACCGTCGTCACCTCACCCTCACTGAGGCGACGAACCGCGTGATCGCCACCCCGACTCTCGACGAAGACGACGTCGCCGTCCGCCGTCCACCGTGCATCGAACGTGTCTCGCTCGTTCACGTAGAGCAGGTCGTATTCGTCGTCGGCGTCGGCGACCGCGATCTCGCGAAATCCGGTCTCGTGGTTCGTCGTCAAGAGGATACCCGCCTCCGACCACGCCCCGTGCCCGTCGTCGCCGTACGTGAGCGACTGCTCGGAATCGGGTTCCTCCACGAGCCGTTCGTCAGTGGCCGACGCGAGATCCACGAGTCTGAGCGACTCGTCCACGAAGTACCCCGCCTGATAGACCAGATGGGTACCGTTTGGGGCCCACGAGAACCCCCCGACCGATTCGTCCACCTCGGACAGCTTCGCTACGGCACCGCTCT
>SLIW01000371.1 GCA_007135435.1 Natronomonas sp. | reverse complement strand
CCGTGTCCCGACCATACCCGCCTTGGGACCGCCCTGCCCATAGGGATTGTCGTCGGCACGGGTGACGTGAGTCGAGGTCGGCACGGGTGACGGGGATCAGGGTCGGCACGGGCGACGTGCGTAGAGGTCGGCACTGGCGACGTGAGTCGAGGTCGGTACGGTGACAGGGGTCGAGGACTAGAACGGCTCGTGCCGGGCGACGAACCGGAGCGGCTCCGCTGCCTCCTTCCGAAGCTGGTCGACGGTCTGCAGCTGGATCCTCCGCTCGGCACTCGTGACGACCCGGGTGTCGTAGTGCTCGGCCTCGTAGGCGGGTTCCTCCTCGCGATCGGCGACGAACTTGCGGTGTTGCTCCAGACGCGCCTCCGCGAGCTCCCGGGACAGGCCCGGCGCCCCCTCCGCCGCGGCCTCGAAGCCGGCGGCGAGGGCCGGGTCGCGTTCGACGCCGATCGACGACCGTCCCTCGAGCAGCGCCGCGAGGCACGTCGTCCCGGTGCCCACGAACGGATCGAGGACGGTGTCGCCCTGGACGGAGTACATCCGGACGAGCCGGAGCGGGAGTTCGAGCGGGAACGCCCCGGAGCGCTCGCGGGTGCCGTCACCGTAGACGTCCTTGTGGGCGTCCCCGTCGCCGTCGCCGAGGGCCTGTCGCGTCCCGCGGATCTCCCAGCAGTCGGAGAACCACTCGTTGCGCTCCTCCCAGAAGAACGCCGAGGCGTAGCGGGCATCGTCCTTCGGGGGGAACTCGCGGGGGCCTCCCTTCCGGAAGAGGAGGACGTGTTCGTGCTCGAGCGTGGCGTAGGCGTTCGTCGGCAGCGTCCCTGAGCCCATGAACTTCGCCGCGCTGTTGGTCGGCTTCCGCCAGACGATGCCCGGCAGCTGTGCGAACCCGGCGTCTTCGAACGCCTCGATGATCCGGGCGTGGTTCGGGTACAGGCGGTACTCGCCGTCCAGGCGGCGGGTCGCGTCGCCCACGTTGACCGCCGCGATTCCCCCGTCCCGGAGCGCCTCCGCTGTGCGGGCCCACACCTCGTCGAGGAGCGCGTGCATCGCCTCGAACGCGGCATCGCCGTCGCCGGACTCGAGCGCCGCCGCGGCGGCCCGGCTCTGGTCGGCGAAGCTCGCGTCCCACATCTCGACCATCGGGTACGGCGGCGAGGTCACGAGGAGGTCGACGCTGCCCGCCGCGAGGTCGACCTCCCGCGCGTCGCCGACGCGCACCTCGTGTGTCGTCTCCACGTCCGGAACTGTGCCGGACCCGTAACGGGCTTTGCGGTTCGGCAGTCCGCCGCCGACACAGGAGCGATCGATGTCTCTCGGGGGCGTCGCCGCGGTGGTGACAATCCCGAGGTTATGGGTTCGCGGGGTGGTGGTCTTCCGACGGTGAGGGGTCATCGACGGCTGCGGCCCGACCACCTACCTCGCGACTACACGTCGTCGTCGCCGCCGGCTTCTTCTTCGTCGCCGGCTTCTTCTTCGTCGCCCGCTTCCTCCTCGTCGCCTGCTTCCTCTTCTTCGTCCGCTTCACCCTCCGCGCCGTTCTCGGCGATCTCGATCTCGCCGAGCATGGTGCCCTCGTGTGGTTCGCAGACGTACTCGGCCATCTCGTCGGTGGCCTCGAACTCGAGGTCCTGGGTCTCGCCTTCCTCGTCCATGATGTCGGTGGCGTAGTCGTCGATGACCTGGCCGTCGGCGTCGCGGATGGCGATGTTGTGGCCCTGTCCGTCGGCGTTCTCCCAGGTGATGGTGTACTCCTCGCCCGGCGTGAGCACGAGCGTGGGGTTCTCCTCGCCGGCGATGGGCTCGGGTTCGACGCCCTCCCAGGCCTCGGTGTAGCCATCGAGGACGATCTCGTCGACGTCCGCCCACGCCTCCGCGTCGGCGTCCCCGTTCTCCTCCTCGTCCTCGGGGTCGTCGCCCGGCTCCTCCTCTTCCTCCTCGGGGTCGTCCACCTCCTCTGGCTCTTCGTCCGGTCCGCCGCACCCGGCGACGAGCGCCGCGAGCCCGGCCGCACCGGTCACTTTCAGGAGCGATCGCCGATCGAGGCGTTTGGGTGGCCTCATACCGACTGCTAGTGTAAACTGACTGTTTAGTAGCCGTCGCCAAGTCCGGGAGGTGGATAGTAGGTGTGTTCGGACGGCGCGAAGTGGACGTGCGTCCAGACCGCACCAGGGCGGTGTCCTTCGAGGGGTAAGTCAGACTTAGCGAAAGTCACTGTCTACCGAGGAATCGTGCCTGGGCGCTGGTCCTGCCGGCGCCGTAGTCCGTCACCTGCACGCGCACCACGTCGCCGACCCGGAGCGCGTCGGGGCCGTCGGGATCGGGCACCTCCCGGACGAACGTCTGGAGGCCGTCGATCGTGCCGCGGACCTCGTGGGGGACGCGATCGTACTGGGTCTCCAGGACCACGAGTTCGTAGGTCTCGCCCTTCCGGGCCACCTGCTCGGGGGGTCGACGCTGGGCCCGGCGATGCGCGCGATCGCGCTCCCGCTGGGCGGGCGTGTTCGGTCGCAGCTTCTTCTCGTCGCGCCACCGCCGCTCGAGGTCCTCGGCGCGGTCCTCGACCCACCAGCCCTCGGGTTCCCGTCCCGGATCGGCCCCGGAACGGCTGGACCGACCGCGGACCCGGAGGGCACGGGCCACTCCCACCAGGACGATCAGGACCAGTGTCGCCCCGATCACCAGCGACTGCATCGCTCGCGGGTTCCGACCGGGCGGACAAAGCGGTTGCGTCTGCCTCGGAAGGGCGGGTCACCGTCGGTCGTCTCCACCCCGACCGGTCCGTCGCGTGGCGATCCGATCCGCAGACAGAAGGTTGATGCACGGCGCCACCAGAGACTGGGGCGATGACGGACCGCGAGGTGAGCGTCGTCCTCCCCGCCTACAACGAGGCGGGGACCCTCGAACGCACCGTCGAGGTGACGCTCGAGACGCTCGCCTCCTTCCTCCCGCCGGGGAGCTTCGAGGTGATCGTCGCCGAGGATGGCTGCGAGGACCGGACGCCCGAGATCGCCGCCCGGCTCGCCGCGGCGGACGAGCGGGTCCGGCACGTCCACAGCGACGAGCGGCTCGGGCGGGGCGGCGCCCTCGAGCGGACCTTCCGGGCGGCCGACGGCGACGTCCTCGTCTACCTCGACACCGACCTGGCGACGGACATGGACCACCTCGAGGCGCTGGTGGAGGGGGTCCGCACCGGGGGGTACGACGTGGTGACCGGCTCGCGCCGGATGCCCGGCGACCGACAGCGTCGGGGCGCCACGCGCGGCGCCGCCTCGACCGGCTACAACGCCCTGGTCCGGCTGTTCCTCCGGTCGCCGCTGTACGACCACCAGTGCGGGTTCAAGGCGTTCGACCGCGCGGCCCTCTTCGCCCTGCTCGACGACGTCCAGGACGACCACTGGTTCTGGGACACGGAGGTGCTCGTCCGGGCCCAGCGTGCCGGCTACGCGGTCCGGGAGTTCCCCGTCGACTGGGAGCCCCGGGGCGACACGTCGGTGGACCTCGTCCGCGACGTGCTCGGGATGGGCAGCCAGATCGTCCGGCTGTGGTGGCAGCTCGGCGTCCGGCCGCGGATCGACCGCCGGGTGACCGTCGCCGCCGGGACGCTCCTGGTCGTCGTCGCCGTCGCCCTGATGACGATCTACCTCGACCCGACGGAGGTCCTCGCCGCCATCCGCGAGGCGGACGTGCGGCTCGTCGCCGTCGCCACCGCGGTCTACCTGCTGTCGTGGCCGCTCCGCGGCCTCCGATACCGCGACATCCTCGGCGAGCTGGGCTACCGCGAACGGGTGGGCTTCCTGACCGGGGCCGTGTTCATCAGCCAGACCGCCAACCTCGTCTTCCCCGCGCGGGCGGGCGACGCCGTCCGCGCGTACATCGTCAAGACCCGCCGGGCCATCCCCTACCCCTCGGGGTTCGCCTCGCTGGCCATCGAGCGGGTCTTCGACCTGCTGACGATCACGGCGCTCGCGGGCGCGACGCTGGTGGTGCTCGCCGCCACGGGCGTGGACGTCACGGCGCTGCGGCACGCGGACCCGGCCAACGACGTGGGACAGAGCGGTCGGACGGCGGTGTTCGCCGCGGCGAGTGTCGGCGCGGCCGCCCTGGCGGCGGTGGCGGTCATCGTCGCCACCGCGCGGTCGGATCGCAACTTCGTCCGGCCGGTGGTCGCCCGACTCAGCAGCGACTCCTACGTCGACTACGTCGCCGGCGTCCTCGAGCAGTTCGCCGCCGACGTCCAGACCATCGCCCGGGACCGCCGGGCGTTCGCCGTCGTCGGCGCCTCGAGCGTCCTCATCTGGTCGATCGACGTCCTGACCGCCGTCCTCGTCTTCGCCGCGTTCGGCGTGGACCTCTCGCCGTGGGCGCTCGTCGCCGTGGGCTTCTTCGCGGTGAGCGTCGGGAACCTGGCGAAGGTCCTGCCGCTGTCGCCCGGCGGCATCGGCCTCTACGAGGGGGCGTTCACCCTCATCGTGGTGGCGCTGACGCCCGTCGTCTGGCCCGTCGCGCTCGCGGCCGCCATTGTCGACCACGCCATCAAGAACGTGGTCACCGTGGCGGGCGGCATCGGCTCGACGCTCCTGCTCAACGTGTCGCTGACCGAGACGATCGAGAGGTCCGCGGAGGCGGAGGAGGTCCCGGAGGGCGACGTCGGCCCGCCCGACGGGGACGTGGAGACCCCCGGGCGGGACGTCGAGGCCCCGGGGCGGGACGTGGAGGCGCCGGAGTGAGGGGCGGAACGGCCGGATTCTGCCGTCGAGGCACCGACCGAGTCGTGCCCTCGCGGTTCCTGTGGCGGGTGGGTACCGGGGTGGCGTGGGAACCGCCGGACTGCACCCCGGTGCCGATGGCCTCCGTGGGGATTCGCCCGTCAGCGGCACGGAGGCATCGGTTCTCGAAAGGGTATATAAACCACCTCGAGGCTCGGACGAATTCACGGACGCCCGGGCGCAGGGAACGCGCTCGCTCGAAGCGACCGAAAGGTTTAAATATTTTTCGGACGTCTCTCCGATAGCGACCAGTTACCGGGTCTTTTCGGGGGCGTCTCCCGCCTGGTAGCACCCGCCTCGTGGCATGAGTGAACACACCCGAACACGATCGACCGAGACGCAACGGGAAACCGACGAAGACGAACGCGCGACCGGTGCCGAGCGGACGACCTGTCCGGAGTGCGACGGGCGCCTGACCGCCGACGCCGAGCACGGCGAGACCGTCTGCAGAGACTGCGGTCTCGTCGTCGAGGAGGCCGAGATCGACCGCGGGCCGGAGTGGCGCGCGTTCGATTCGGCGGAGAAGGACTCGAAGTCCCGCGTCGGCGCCCCGACGACCAACATGATGCACGACAAGGGGCTGTCGACCAACATCGACTGGCGCGACCAGGACGCCTACGGGAACTCCTTGGGAGCCCGCCAGCGCCAGAAGATGCAGCGGCTCCGGAAGTGGAACGAGCGGTTCCGCACCCGCGACTCCAGGGAGCGCAACCTCAAGCAGGCGCTGGGCGAGATCGATCGGATGGCCTCCGCGCTGGGCCTCCCGGACACCGTCCGCGAGACCGCCAGCGTCATCTACCGCCGCGCACTCGACGAGAACCTCCTGCCGGGACGCTCCATCGAGGGTGTCTCGACCGCCGCCGTGTACGCCGCGGCCAGGCAGGCCGGCGTCCCGCGGAGCCTCGACGAGGTGTCGGGGGTCTCTCGCGTGGACAAGAGCGAGATCGCCCGCACCTACCGCTACGTCGTCCGCGAGCTGGGCCTCGAGGTCCGGCCCGCGGACCCCGAGAGCTACGTCCCGCGGTTCGCGAGCGAGCTCGACCTGAGCGAGGAGGCCGAGAACCGCGCCCGCTCGCTCCTGCAGAACGCCAAGGAGCAGGGCGTCCACTCCGGGAAGTCACCGGTCGGCCTCGCCGCGGCCGCGGTATACGCGGCCGCCCTGCTCTGCAACGAGAAGGTCACCCAGAAGGAGGTCAGCGAGGTCGCCGACATCTCCGAGGTCACCATCCGGAACCGGTACCACGAGCTCCTCGAGGCCGAGGAAGGCCTCGAGGTCTGATCCTCGGGGGTCTCCGTGTCGATTGCCGTCGTGCAGGTTCGGATCGAGTGGGAGTCCGGATCGAGTTGGAGTTCGGATCGATCGGTGGTCCGGTCCTAGCCGGGATACGTTTCTAGCCGCGAGTGGCTGTATGACCCGTTGGACTGTCTGCGGTCCATGACTCGTAGGTG
>SLIW01000402.1 GCA_007135435.1 Natronomonas sp. | reverse complement strand
GGGTGCTCCGGACCAGACCCTCCGCGTCGGAGCGGGCCAACCCGCCCACTTCGGAGCGTCCACCGCCCGTGAGGGTCGACCGCTCTCAGACCGACTCCGGCAACCAGCCGCCGTCGATCTCGACGTTCTCGCCGCTGACGTATCCCGAGCCCTCATCGACGAAGAACAGCAGCGCCTGGACAAGGTCGTCGGTGCTGGCCCACCGCCCGCGGGGCGCCGTCTCGGGGAACGTCTCGCTCGTCTCGACCACGTAGGGGGAGACGGCGTTGACGGTGATCCCGTCGTGCTGGGTGTCGGCGGCGAGCATCCGGGTGAACATGAGCACGCCCGTCTTCGCGACGAAGTACGGGAAGTTCTTCGGCGAGACCGACGCCCGCTCCGCAGAGGCGTACCCGATGTTCACGATCCGGCCCCACCCCTCCTCGCGCATCGGGCCGAGCGCGCGCCGCGAGCAGAGCATCGTCGCCGTCAGGTTCGTCTCCATGACCCGGCGCCAGGTGTCGACGTCGATCTCTGCCCAGTGCTCGGGCGCGAAGGCGCCCACGTTGTTGACGAGAACGTCGACCGGGCCGAGGTCGTCCTCGACCCGGTGGAACATGACGTCGACGGCGTCGGGATCGGTGACGTCCCCGTCGACCGCGATCGCGTCGACGCCCCGCTCGCGTGCCGCTTCGGCGGTCTCCTCGGCGGCCCGCTCGCTCGTCCGGTAGTGGACGGCGACGTCGGCGCCCGCGTCGGCCAGCGCCAGCGCGAACGCCCGGCCGATCCCGCGAGCGCTGCCGGTGACGAGGGCGACCCGGCCCTCGCAGTCCGGTCGGATCATACCAGGGGTTGGACCGACCGCCGCTTGAGCGTTTGGCCGGGCGAGGATCGAATCGTGGCTCCCGGGAACGGCTATCCTTGTGCACCACCGTGACGCCGCCGTTCGCGTCGGGGCATCGGCCCGTGTGCCAGGTTGGTGTGCAGCACCGCACTCCAGGCGTGGGGGTCCGTCGGAGCCGACCCACGGAGAGGTCGTTGTCAGAAGCCTTCTCGGCACGACCGATGCCTGGGACCTGGAGGACGACCCGGTCCGGTTCCGTCGCCGTTCCACGAGGAGGGGGACGCACAAGCCGAGTGTCGTCCGGTCCGTCTCAGCTACTGGAACTGGCCAGGGTCGCCTACAGGACGGACGCGATCGGACCGACGACCTGACGACGCGTCGGGCCGACGCCGCCGACGAGGCCGACGAGGGAGAAGCGTTCGACGCGGTCGACTCGGACGACGTGGTCGACGTAGCCGTCGTTCGGGCGTTGACGTTCGCCCTGACCTCATAAAGGACCTACCCAAGGAGGGAGAACCGACTTCGTCGGCTCCGTCCGAGCGTGATCCATGGGAGCATCACCTCCGAGTCGACGTCTCGAACCGGACACGGTGAACGGGTAGATGGTCGCCGCCGAGCGTGCCGGACCACTCGATGGCCTCCGTGTGATCGACTTCTCCGGGATGATAAGCGGCGGATTCGCGACGCTGCTGCTGGCCGACTTCGGCGCCGACGTCGTGTTCGCCGAGCATCCGGAGTACCGGGACTCGCTGCGCGAGTGGCCGCCCTTCGAGGACGGGACCTCGCTGTGGTGGAAGGCCATCGCCCGGAACAAGCGGTGCATCACGCTCGACCTCGGCTCCGAGGGAGGGCGGGAGGTCGCCCTGGAGCTGGTCGAGGACGCCGACGTGGTGTTCGAGAACTTCAGACCCGGGACGATGGAGCGCTGGGGGCTGGGCTACGAGGACCTCAGCGCGGTGAACGAGGGGGTGATCATGGTCCGGATCTCGGGGTACGGACAGGACGGTCCCAAGGCGGAGAAGCCGGGGTTCGGGACCGTCGCAGAGGGCATCTCGGGGTGGGCCCACGCCAACGGCTTCCCGGACCGCGAGCCGCTGCTCCCGCCGATCAGCCTCGCGGACCTGACCGCTGCCCAGTTCGCCGTCGCGGCGACGATGTTCGCCGTCTTCGAGCGGGACCTGGGTCGGGGCGGCAGTGGCGAGGGCCAGGTGATCGACATCTCGCTGTACGAACCGTTGTTCCGACTCTTCGTCGGCGACGTCGAGACGTACGATCGGAAGGGCGAGGTGAAGGAGCGGACCGGCAACCAGCACCCGAACGCGGCGCCGCGGAACGTCTACGAGACCGCGGACGGCCACGTCACGCTGTCTGCGTCGAACCAGCGGACCTTCGAGCGTGTCGCCCGCGCCATCGGCCGCGAGGACCTGCTCGAGGACCCCCGGTTCGAGACCAACGAGCGACGGGTCGAGAACGCCGACCTGCTCGACGCCGAGATCGAGGACTGGACGAGCGAGCGAGCGACGCGGGTGGTCATCGAGACGATCGAGTCCGGAGGTGGCATCGTCGGCCCCGTCTACGACATCGCCGACATCTTCCAGGACGACCAGTACCTGGCGCGCGGCGACGTCGTGCAGGTGGACGACCCCGACGTGGGGCCAACCCGGACCCACGGGATCGTGCCGAAGTTCTCGCGGACACCGGGCGACATCGAACACCTCGGGCCGGGTCACGGGGAGCACACCGACGAGGTCCTCCGCGAGGAACTCGGAATCCCGGAAGAGCGCCTCGAGGAACTCGCGGACGAGGGAGTCATCACCCGTCGATGATCCTCACCGACGTCACCATCCGTGAGGGGGGCCAGATGCCAGGCAGGGTCTACGACGTCGAACGGCGGGTCGAGGCCGGCCTCGCGCTCGACCGCCTCGGAGTCGCCTACGTCCAGCCGGGATTCGCCGTCGCCGGCGAGCACGATGCACGGGCGATCGCGGAGCTCGCCACCCGGTGTGAGGCCGACGTCGTCTCCATCGCCCGGGCACTCGACGGAGACGTCGAGGCGGCGCTGGCGGCCGACGCCGACGTCGTCGAGGTCTTCGGGCCGCTCTCGTCGCGCCAGCTCGAGCACACCGTCGGCCAACGTCGCGAGGAGATGCTGTCGAACATGCGCGCCGCGGTCGACCTGGCCCGCGAGGGCGGCGCCGCGGTACACCTCACGCTCGTGGACGCGTTCCGGACCGACCGCGAGCACGTCGTGGACGCCTTCGAGCGGTTCGAGGACGTCGAGTACGTCGGCCTCGCGGACACGGTCGGCGCAAGGACGCCCCTGTCGGTCCGTTCGTTCCTGGAGGACATCGAGGACGACGGTGTCGACCTCGAGCGGGCCGGCGTACACTTCCACGACGACCTGGGGGTGGCGACGGCCAACGCGCTCGCCGCCGCCGACGTCGGGGTCGGGAAGGCCGACGTGAGCGTCGCCTCGCTCGGCGAGCGCGCCGGTAACGCCGCCCTCGAGGAGGTGGTCGTCGCCGGCGCCCTCGAGTTCGACGACGCCTTCGGCGTCGCCCCACGGGAGCTCGTGCCAGCGTGCCGGGACGTCCTGGGGGCCCTGGGCGAGGAGGTCTCGCCGCGGAAGGCCGTCCTCGGCACGGAGGTCACGACCCACGAATCGGCGATCCACGTCGCCGCCATGCTCTCGGATCCTGGCGTCATGGAGCCGTTCGATCCCGCCCGGTTCGGTGGTTCGCGGACGCTCCTGTTCGGCGAGGCGACCGGTCGGACCGGCGCACGCCGTCTGCTCGAACGGGTGGGTCGTGATCCGGCCGACGAACTGGTGGAGGCGCTCATCCGGGGGCTCGCCGACCGGGGGCCGCTCGAGGAGTCCGGAGCGCTCGAACTGGCAGAGGAGATCTGAGGCGGCGTGAACGAAACCACCGTCGAGCGAATCTGAGGCGGCGTGATCGAAACCACCGTCGAGGAGTTGCTGACGACGTGGCAGGAGTCGACGTCGGACACGACGCAGGTACTGATACCGGTCACGAGTCGGCGGGGATTTGCGGGCTCGACACCCCCGATCACCGACGGTATCGAGACCAGGACCCTCGGGCACTTAAACACCCTACGCAGGGAGGGACAACGCTTACCGAGCGACTGTGCGGACGGTCCCTGATGGAGGTTCACACGTGTCACACAACCTAGGCGTCGACGTCGGTGGGACGTTCACCGACGTGCTCGTCTTCGACGAGGGGACGAACGAACTCACGGTGACGAAGGTGCTGTCAACGCCGGAGAACCCCTCCGAGGGCGTCGTCGAGGGGATGGTCACGGCGGTCGAGGAGGCAGGGACGACCGTCGCGGACCTCGAGCTCGTCTTCCACGGGACCACGGTCGTCACGAACATGTTGCTCGAGGAGACGGGCGCCAGAGTGGGGCTCCTGACCACCGCAGGTCACGAACACGTCCTGCACCTGGCGCGGGCCTGGACGCCTGGACCGCTCTACGGCTGGATGGCGATGGAGAAGCCGGAGCCGC
Organism: Natronomonas sp.; assembly: GCA_007135435.1. GTDB lineage: Archaea > Halobacteriota > Halobacteria > Halobacteriales > Haloarculaceae > Natronomonas. The sequence continues at coordinate 1,899 of SLIW01000402.1, read as the reverse complement.
TGGCCGACCTCGTCGATACCAGGGGAATCGACGCCCGGCTGCGTTCACCGGACGGGGAGGTCGACTCGCCGGTCGACGGGGCCGAGGTCCGACGCGCGGTCCAGGATCTCTACGACGACGGGATCGAGGCACTGACCGTCGCGCTGGTGAACTCGTACCTCGACCCGGCCCAGGAGCGCCGCGTCCGGGAGGTCGTCCGCGAGGAGTTCCCCGACCTGCCGGTGTCCATCTCCGCGGAGATCGTGACCGAGTACGGCGAGTACGAACGGACCCTCACCACCGTCATCAACGACTACGCGCGGCCGTCGGTCATCTCGTACCTGGAGGACCTGGAGTCGACCCTCGCCGATCGGGGCTTCGCCGGCCAGATGAACATCGTCCGCTCCGACGGCGGACTGATGAGCGCCTCGGCCGCCAGCGAGCGGCCGGTCGAGATCGCCCTGTCGGGCCCCAGCGGCGGCGTCGTCGGCGCCGCAACCATCGCCTCCACGAAGGGCATCCCGAACGTCCTCACTCTGGACATGGGTGGGACCTCGACGGACGTCTCCCTCGTCGAGGACGGGACCCCGGAGACCTCCTACCGGACCAAGGTCGGCTACCACGAGTTCAAGTCCCGAGCGGTCGACATCAACACGGTCGGGGCGGGTGGCGGGTCCATCGCGCGCGTCCAGCTATCCGGGTCGCTCCAGGTCGGGCCGGACAGCGCCGGCGCCGACCCCGGCCCGGCGTGCTACGGGCTCGGTGGCACCGAGCCGACGGTCACCGACGCCAACGTGGTCCTGGGCCGGATCCCGCCGTCGGTCAAGCTCGGGGGCACCCTCGAGCTCGACCGGGCGGCCGCCGAGGCCGCGATGGAGGAGATCGCCGAGGCCCGCGACTCCTCGCTCGAGCGAGCCGCCCAGGCGGTCGTCGACGTCGTCAACGAGAACATGCACGGCGCGCTGCGTGTCGTCTCGGTCGAGCGCGGCTACGATCCCCGGGAGTTCGGGTTGGTCGCGTTCGGCGGCGCGGGCCCGATGCACGCCAACCGGCTCGCGGACCTCATCGGGGCCTACCCCCTCGTCGTCCCGCCGGCGCCGGGCGTGCTCAGCGCGTTCGGCTTCCTCACCAGCGACGTCCAGAACGAGTTCTCGGAGACGTACCTGGAGACCGAACTCGACGTCGACGGTGCGGACGTCGCCGAGAAGCTGGACGCCCTCCGGGAGGAGGGCGCAGCGTGGCTCGCCTCCGAGGGCGTCGCCGAGGCGGACCAGGGCTTCGATTACTACGCCGACTGCCGGTACTACCGCCAGGACATCCAGATGTCCATCCCGGTCGATCCCGCGGCGTTGCGCGACGAGGACGGCCTCGAGGCGGTCAAGGACGACTTCGAGCGCCGGTACGAGCGCCAGTTCGACTTCACGCTCGACGCACCGCTGGAGATCGCGACCCTGCGGGTCATCGGCCGAGGGGCCGTCGACGGGGTCGACCTCGAGGAGCGAGCCATGGGTGGTGAGGACCCGACGGCCGCGCAGGCCGACACCAACGACGTGTTCTTCGACGATCGGTACTACGAGACGCCGATCTACGATCGGGAGGGGCTCGAGCCGGGGAACGTTCTGGAGGGGCCGGCGATCGTCACCGAGGACGACGCGACGGTCGTGATCCAGCCGGACCACACGGCGACGGTCGACCGCTACGGTGCCATCGAGGTAACGCGGGGTGATGCCGCGTGAGCGCCGAGGAGGACACCCCCGACTTCGTGCGGGAACACGACATCGACCCGACGACGCTGGATATCATCGAGAACACGCTGGCGAACACGCGCCACGAGATGGACCGCGTCGTCGAGACGACCGCCATCAGTCCGGTCATCCGCGAGCAGTCCGACCAGTTCCCGCTCATGGCCGACGCCCAGGG
>SLIW01000320.1 GCA_007135435.1 Natronomonas sp. | reverse complement strand
CGTCGACCAGTCCGAGATCACCCTCGAATACGTCGTCGGAGGCTGGCTGTGACGACCGTGGGAGGGGTGGAGAGATCCCGGGAGACGCCCCCAAACTTGCTCTCAGTTTACACCCGCAGTGAAGATCGGGGTTAGAGCACCTGCGAGTAGAGGATTTCGTGGGATCGTAACGAACACGATCCCGTAAGACGACGTGGACGTTCACCGCGCGTGTCGCACGGTGACCTATATGACCCGGTTCTGCAGGTAGTCGAGGTGCTTCGCGTTGTAGACGATCTTCACCTCGTCGGTCTGGGCGTGGCCGATGCAGGTCAGGCGGACGCCCCTGTCCTCGACCTCCTCGTCCGAGAGGATCTGCTGCATGTCCATCTCGATCTCGCCCTCCTTGATGATCGCCGCACAATTGGCACACGCGCCGGCCCGACACGAGAAGGGCCAGTCGTAGCCCTGGGCCTCGGCCGCCTCGAGGATGTACTCCCCCTCGGCGACGTCGAGGGTGCCGTAGTCCTCGTCGCCGAGGCCGGCGTCGGCGGCCTGCTCGAACAGGTCGTCGTCGTCCATGTCCCAGCCGTGGTCGTCGAGCACTTCGTAGTTGAGGTATTCTACGGTGGGCATCACCCGAGTGGTTCACTCCCCTGGGTGTTGAAGGTTGCTGTTAACACGCGGTTGCCGCGCCGATTCGAGCGAACGTCCAGTTCGTTGACACCGTCCTGCCAGTGCCCCCGCCCTATCGGGCATCCGCAGCCCCAGGGAGGACCGGCCCACCACCACGGTCGTCGTCCAGCGTCCAGCCCCCGGCACCGGCGCGCCACCGCCACTGGCGACCGCCAGAGTCGTGTCGATCCCGTGACCTCGGCGACACCCGCCGCTTCGGAGCGCCCCGCCGTGCAGTCCGTTCCCTAAAGCGCGGCGGGACCGTTCTCAGACGACGGGGAGGAACCGGAAGACGAGGAACGCCCCGACGGTGGCGAGCGCGGGCACGAAGTTCTGCAGGAGGATGACGCGACCGGTGGTCTCGGGGTCGAAGAGGTCGGAGGCGGCGGGGATGTCCTCCGGCTCTTCCTCGCCGATCGGCGGTGCGTGGGCGCCCCGATGCTCCGCGTCCCCGACGGTCGGGGCCTCGTCGGCGGCCAGCGCGCCGACGGAGACGTTCGTTCCTTCCCCGCGGACGGCGTCGCGGGCTGTCGTCGTGCGCGTCGCCCGCCCCCAGCCGAGGCCGACGATGCTCATCGTCGCGATGATGACGAAGCTGGCCGGGATGCCGATGGCCGCCAGCGCCGCGGTCGCCGTCGCCGAGACGATCGCGACGACGATGGCCGCCGTCAGCGGCAGCTCGGTCAGGTCGTTGCCCATCGTGTCGAGCGTCTTGCGGGCGATGGTGAACGCGCCGATACCGACCGCGACGCTCGCGAGGATGACCCCGGCGTCCATCGACAGCTCGCCGCTGCCCACCAGCGGCGCGACGGCGTTGGCCGCGTTCGACGCGCCGCTGGAGAAGGCCATCAGGCAGCCGATGCCGATGACGACCAGCGCCCCGCCCAGCTCCCGGCGGCTCGCCTCCTCGCCGAACGGGTTCCGCTCGGAGGACGGGATCGCGACCCACTCGTTGATCGTCGGGTAGAAGTACCGACCGATCACGCCGCTGATCCAGAAGGCGACGATCGGCGCGACGATCCACCACGAGACGATGCGGCCCATCGTCTCCCAGTTGAGCGTCCCCGTGGCCAGCCCGAGGCCGGCGATCGAGCCGACGGCGGTCATCGACGTCGACGCCGGCACGCCGAAGGAGTTGGAGATGAACAGCGCGAAGCCGATGAAGAAGAGGACCACGATGCTGGCCTGGAGGGTGAAGAACTCCGCGGGCACGATCCCCTCCCCGAGCGTGTCGATGACCTCGCGGCCGATGGTCCAGCCCCCGACGAAGAAGAACACCGTCATGAGCGCGGCCGCCATGAGCTTCGAGAGGACCCCCGCGCCGACGGCGGGTCCGAACGCCGGCGCGGTCGTCGCCCCCCCGATGTTGTACCCGACGAAGGCCGCCACCACGATCCCGACCAGGAGAAGCACCTCCATGTGGGGATGGCCACGCCCGGCCGACAAATAAGCGCCGTGTTTGAGGCGGACCCGGCCCCGTCGGCCGGGCCTCGGGGGACGCTCCACGGGTGGTCCTGGCCAACGGGTACGCTTTTCCCCCGCCGTCCCGCCTTTCGGGGTATGTTCCCCACCTTCGAGGTCGTGCCGGCGGTCGACGTCCAGGACGGCGAGGTCGTCCAGCTCGTCGGCGGCGAGCGCGACACGGGCACGACGTACGGCGATCCCGTGGAAGCAGCCGAGGAGTGGGTCGAGGCGGGCGCGCGGACGCTCCACCTCGTCGACCTCGACGGCGCCTTCGAGGGCGACCGCGAGAACGCGCCGGCCATCGAGGCGATCGTCGAGGCGGTCAGCGACACCGTCGACGTCCAGCTCGGCGGGGGGATCCGCACGGCGCGGGACGCCTGCACGCTGCTCGACCTGGGCGTCGACCGGGTGATACTCGGCACGGCAGCCGTCGAGAACCCCTCCATCGTCGACGCCATCAACGAGGACTTCCCCGGGCGGGTGATGGTGAGCCTCGACGCGAGGGGAGGCGAGGTGGTCGTCTCGGGGTGGACCGAGACCACCGGTCTCGACCCCGCCGAGGCCGCCGCCCGGTTCGGGGAGGCCGGCGCGGGCGCGATCCTCTTCACGGACGTCGACGTCGAGGGCCAGCTGGAGGGCGTCCGCCGCGAGCAGGTCGAGCGGGTCGTCGCGGCGGTCGACGTCCCCGTGGTCGCCAGCGGGGGCGTCGCGACCCTGGCCGATGTCCGCGCGCTGAAGGCGACCGGTGCCGCCGCGGTCGTCGTCGGGACCGCCCTCTACGAGGGCCGGTTCACGCTCGCCGAGGCCGCCGAGATCTGAACGAGGGGCCGCACGCGACGGTAGAGGAGGACGATCCGAGCCAGCAGCCCCGCGGGCGTGGTGGGCGGAAGCTCCTCGGCGACGGGTTCGGCCAGCTCCGCCGCGACGGGGAGCAGGTTGCGAGCGCTCATACCACCCGCTCGAGGCCGGGGGTCAAAACGTTCAGTCAGACAGCTGTCATTCGACGGTCGGACGGGTGGTGTGTCGGTGCGTTGGCACGGAATAGAGTGGGGTGGAGCGGAGTGGAGCGGAGTGAGCCGGGACGGCGCTACGGGGGAGTGAGGGAGGGAGGGAACCGGCCGTGACGGCGCCGTCCCTGGTTACCTGATGCTTTCGAGTTATTAATATCGGAAGAATCATTACCGATCGCGTTCGTGGTCACGACAGGTCGTCGGGGGCGGCGTCTCTCCCACACCTGGGCGATCCCGGTAGCCGATCGGCGGACCCACGGATGGGGAAGCGCCGTTCGGCCTACGGGGGTCGGGGTCGCCCGCCCGCGGAGACGCGAGGTGACAGATGTCCGAGGAAATTCAACAGGAGCAACGAGTCCGCGTGGTCTGCAGGGAGTGTCCCTTCTCGAAGGTGGTCGACAAGGACGGCGAAGCTTCTTCGCAGACGATCATCGAACACGGCCGGGAGACGGGCCACACGCTGTTCACCGAGACCGTCGAGAACGCATAACCAGCTGTCGCTCGTTCGTTTGTTCGTTCGTGCCGATCGCCGATCGCCTCCGAGGCATCCCGCGGTGAACGACCCGGGGCGCTCACGGAAGCGACTGCTGGAGGTGGAACCGCTTCTCGTGGGTCGAGGGCGGAATAACTTCTGGAGCGTCGATTCAGATGACCTGGTCGATGCGCTCCTCGACCTCCGGGTGGTTCTCCTGGAGATACTCCCGGAGGACGAAGTAGTACCCCCCGAGGACGACGACCGTGAGGATCGTGGCTCCGACGGGGCCGAGCCGTTTGGCACTGAGCTTCCAGGTCGCCCACGCGAGGCTGAGCAGGTTCAGCATACGTCCTGTTGGGTCGCGAGACACAAAAGGCGTCCGCCCCGGCGAACGACGCCGGGTGCCGGTCGGAACCGCGTCCGCCTGGTCAGCTTCCCGGCACGGAACGGTCCCCGGCACGGAACGGTCCCCGGCACGGAATTTATAGCGGCCGGCCGCCTACCCGCCCCCGTGAGTACGCGAACGAGTGCCCTCGACGCCCGCATCTTCGGGGTCGACGTCCAGAGCGGGGACGTCCGCGGCGACGCGCCCTCCTACGCGCTGGTCGTCCTGGACGGCGAGTCGGTCGAGCGCGACGTGGTCACGCGACGGAAGCTCCTTCGGCGCATCCGCTCGGAGGAGCCGGCCATCGTCGCGACCGACAACACCTTCGAGCTCGTCGCGGACAAGGCCGCGCTGGTCCGGTTCCTCCGCGAGCTGCCCCACGCGACGACGCTCGTGCAGGTCACCGGCGACGAGCGCCCCGAGCCGCTGTCGCGCGTCGCCGCGCGTCACGGCGTCCCCTACGCGAAGCCGCCGATGGACGAGGCGGAGGCGGCCGCCCGGCTGGCCGCCCGGAACGTGGGCTACGAGGTGTCGGCGTTCACCGAGACGACGCAGGTGAAGGTCTCGAGAGGGCGGTCGACCGGCGGGGGCGGCGGCTGGAGCGAGGACCGCTTCACCCGGCGGATCCACGGCTCGGTCAAGCGGGCCGCCCGCGAGGTCGAGTCCGAACTCCAGGACGCGGCACTCGAGTACGAGATGGAGGTGACCGAGAAGTACGGCGGCTACTCGCGGGCGGTCTTCCAGGTCGAGGCCACGCCACAGGAGCTCCCCGTCTCGGCGCGACGATCGGGCGACGTCCGGATCGAGGTCGAGCGCGAGCGCCGCGACGGCATCGAGTACCGCCCGCTGGCCAAGCGTCGTGACCACGTCATCGTCGGCGTCGACCCGGGGACGACGACGGCGGTCGCGCTGCTGGACCTCGACGGCCAGGTCCTCGACGTCTGGTCCTCCCGGACCGCGGACACGGCCGCCGTCATCGAGTGGATCATCGAGGGCGGCAGGCCGGTCCTCGTGGCCGCCGACGTCGAGCCGATGCCGGAGACCGTCGAGAAGATCCGTCGGAGCTTCGACGCCGCCGGCTGGACGCCGACGCGCGACCTGCCGGTCGACGGCAAGCTCCACCGGACCCGCGAGGAGGCCTACGACAACGATCACGAGCGGGACGCGCTGGCGGCCGCGCTCTACGCCTTCGACGACCACGAAGACCAGTTCGGCCGGATCGCCGAGCGGACGCCCGCCCAGTTCGACCGCGGGGAGGTCATCGCTCGCGTCGTGGCCGGCGAGGAGAGCGTCGAGGCCGTGCTGGCCGACCTGACGGACGACGACGAGCCCGAGGAGGAGTCGACCGAGCACGACCCCCGCGAGCTCTCGGCGGAGGAGAAGGAGATCAGGCGGCTCGAGTCCCGCGTCGAGCGCCTCGAGTCCCACGTGGAGGACCTCCGGGAGACGGTCGAGCGGAAGGACGACCGCGTCGAAGAGCTCGAGGCCGAGCTCTCGACGGCCCGCCGCGAGGAGCGGCGGGAGGCCCGCGAGCGCCGGGAGGTCACCCGCCTGGAGCGCGAGAACGACCGTCTCCGCCGGGAGGTCGCGGAGGCCGAGGAGGCCACCGAGGCGCTGGAGGCCAAGCTCGAGCGGCTCAAGGAGCTCTGGAAGCTCGACCACTCGAACTTCGCCGACGTCAACGGCGAGGACCGCGATCTCGTCGCGGTGAAGCCGGTCGACCAGTTCACCGCCGACGCCATCGAGGCGGCCGAGAAGGACTACGGCCTGGCGCCGGGCGACGTCGTCTACCTCCGGGACGCGAGCGGTGCCGGCCGGGCGACCGCCGAACTCCTCGCCGAACGCGAGCCCCGCGTCGTCCTCCGCGACGGCGGGCTCTCCGAGCAGGCCGACGAGGTGCTCTTCGCCCACGGCGTCCCGGTGGGGCCGGCCGACGACGTCGCGATCCGAGAGGTGGACGAGCTGGCGGTCGCCCGCGAGAGCGACGTCGAGGCGGTCGTCGACGACTGGCACGACCGCGCCGCCGAGCGCCGCCGCGAGCGGACGTCCGATCGGCTCGACCAGCTCATCAGCGAACACCGCGCCCGCAGTCCGGAGGAGAGCTAGCTCCCGCGTCGGGGCCTATTCCGCACGCGAGGTCCCCGACGCCACCATCGCGTGACGCCGACCATCACGTCGCCACCCTCGACCGACGCCACTCTGCACGTCGCCACCCTCGACCGACGCCACTCTGCACGTCGCCACCCTCGACCGACGCCACTCTGCACGTCG
>SLIW01000495.1 GCA_007135435.1 Natronomonas sp. | reverse complement strand
GTATCCAGGTGATCCGGTCCGGCGAGCCGACGAGCTTCGAGAGGAAGCTCCCCGCGACCGGACGGATGCTGGAGTGCACCGCGTTCCCCGTCGGCACCGCGGACGACGATCACGTCGGGGTGATCTTCAGCGACGTCACCGAACGGATCGAGCACACGCGGCGGCTCGAGGCACAGGCGCGCATGCAGGAGGCTGTCGCCGACCTCGGCCGACGGGCACTCGAGGGCGGCGACCTGGAGGACCTGCTGTCGACGGCGACCGAACGGCTCGCGGACACGCTGGACGCCGACGTCGCCGGGCTGCTGGAGCTGGACGTCGACGGGATGCTGGAACTGGACGTCGACGCGGATGACGGCGTCGACGCGGACGGAGCCGCCGACTCAGCCGCCGACACGGCGCGGCTCCAGCTGCGACACGGCGTGGGGTGGGACGACGGGTCGGTCGGCGCGGCGACGGTGCCCGCAGTCGAGTCCGACTCGCTCGTCTCGTACGCGCTCGGCGAGGACGAGCCGGTCGTGGTCGACGACCTGGCGACCGACGCGCGGTTCCGGGGCCCCGAGCTGCTGTCCGACCACGACGTCAGGGGGACCATCAGCACCGTCGTCGCGTCGTTCGACGAGACGTGGGGCGTCCTCGGCGTCCACGACGCCGAGCCGCGGACGTTCACCGAGCCGGAGGTGAACTTCGTGCAGTCGGTCGCCAACATCCTCACCACGGCGATCGAGCGCAACCGGAGCGAACGCGAGCTGCGTCGGCAGAACGAGGCACTCGCAGCCCTCCACGACCTGAACGAGGTGGTCAACGACATCACCGACACGGTGATCGACAAGGCCACGCGGACGGAGATCGAGCAGGTCGTCTGCGACGACCTGGCGGCGTCCGACGCCTACGAGTTCGCGTGGATCGCGGGGGTCGACGCGGTCTCGGAGACGCTCGAGCCCCGGGCGGCCGCCGGAACGGAGCGCTACGAGGAGGAGATCTCGGTCTCGGTCGACCCGACTGACCCCGCGGGTGCGGGACCGGGCGGCAGGGCGTTCCGCACGCGAGAGACCCAGGTCGTCCGGGACGTGTTCTCGGACCCGGCCTTCGAGCCGTGGCGCGAGAACGCCAGGGAGTTCGGCTTCAGGGCGGTCGCGTCGATCCCCATCGTCCACGAAGGCACGGCGTACGGCGTGATCGGCGTATACGCCGACCGGCAGAACGCGTTCGACGAGGCGGAGGCGAACGTCCTCGGTCACCTCGGCGAGGTGGTGGGCCACGCGATCGCGTCGGCCGAACAGCGACGGGCGCTGATGAGCGACGAGCTGGTCGAGCTGGACGTCATGCTGCGGGGCGCCTTCGACGACGATCGTACCGAGGGGCTGGACGGCCCCATCACGGTCGACCGCACGATCCCGGCGGGCGACGACACGTTCCTCATGTTCGCGACGGTGCCGGAGGACTCGCTCGCCGCGTTGTCGGACTTCGTCGCGGCGACGTCGTCGTTCGAGCAGGTGAGCGTCCTCGAGCGGGGTGACCCGACGAAGGTCGAGCTCCGGGTGGCGGACCTGTCGCTCCTCTCGACGATCTCGGCGTTCGGTGGGTACGTCGACGGCGCCGTCTTCGATTCGGGGGACGTCCGGCTGACGATCCACGTCGCCCCGAACGTCGAGGTCCGCACCCTGCTGGACACCCTGGACGCCGAGTTCCGTCGCGCCGAGTTGCTCGGCCGCCGACAGATCGCCCGGTCCCGCCACGACGATGGGCGGCGACACCGCCACCTCCTCGCGGGCCTCACCGATCGACAGCGCGCGGCGCTCGAGGCCGCCCACCACGCCGGCTACTTCCAGTGGCCCCGGGACGCGACGGCCGACCAGCTGGCCGAGTCGTTCGAGGTCGCCCCGTCGACGTACCACCAGCACCTCCGGGCCGCCGAGCGGAAGGTGTTCGACGGGCTCTTCTCCGGGCAGCGTGACTCGACGGAGGAGTCGAGCCGGTAGCCCGCGACATGGGGGTCAGCGCCTTGGGCGCTCGTCGACGAGGACCTCCCCGGTGTGCTGGACGGTGACGTCGTAGCCGACGTAGGTGAACGTCACCGCCCCGTCGGTCAGCCCCTCGACGAGCGAATCCAGCGCGTCCGCGTCGACGTGGTCGTACAGCGGAGGGAGCTCAAGCGGGTCGCGCTCGACCGCCTCCGCTACTCGGTGGATGACGCGCTCCGACGCGGTTGGCCTCGCCCCTGCCATGGGGTCACAATGGCAAGCAGGGGTATAATACTACGTCAGACAATCAGCCAAGTGGTCAGCGATGGCGGTGGACCTCCGATCGTCACCGACGGCGGCGGGGTGGTCGCCATCCCAACCCGGACGGGTCGGCTCCCGATCACGGAGCCGGATGGAGCTGGACTCCCTCGTCGGCGTGAGATAGAAGGCAAGACCTGCCCAACGGGTGATGTGGCCCCGTCGCACGTGCTGGTCCCGCTCGATGGCTCACCGCTGGCCGACGAGGCGCTCGGCCACGCGCTCGAGATCTTCGACTGTCGCATCACGGTGTTGAACGTCGTGACCCCGCTGGGCGAGACGATGAGCGAAGGCGGCGTCCGCGAGGCCGACGACGCGCGCCTCGCCGAGGCACGGTCCCGGGCGGAAGAGCTGGTCGACCGCGCCCGCGACCGGACCGGATCCTCTGGCCAGCCCGTCGAGACGGTGGTCGAGACCGGGGAGCCGGGAGAGACGATCCTCGCGTTCGTCGACACGGCCGACGTCGACCACGTGGTGATGGGCGGCCACGGGGGCCCGCGGAACCCGACCCTGCGCCGCCTGCTCGGGACCGTCGCGACCGCCGTGGTCGGCGAGGCGCCGGTCCCGGTGACAGTCGTCCGGTGACGATCGGCCAGACAGTCGTTCACCGGAGCCCGGCCGGCGAACACAGCGACTTCGGAGCGACGCGACCGTCCGGCCACGGGGCGAACGGTGTCAGTGGTGGGCGCCGACTCAGGCGATCCCCAGGAGCGCCGAGAAGGCCCGGTAGAGCCCGAAGCCGATCCCGGTGGCGGCCCCCAGCGTGAGCAGCCAGAAGGTGACGGTCACGGCGATCTTCCGCCGGGAGACGCCGGCGGTCCCGGCGGCGAGGCCGCCGCCGATCACGCCCGAGATGATGATGTTGTTGAACGAGATCGGGATGCCCAGCGCGATCGCCGTCTGGGCGATGACGAACCCCGGGACGAGCGCGGCGATCGACCGGCGCACGCCCAGCTGGGCGTACTCGCGGGAGGTGGCCTGCAACAGCCGCGGGGCGCCCATCCACGCCCCCGCGAGGATCCCCGCGGCGCCGATCGCGAGCAGGACGATGCCCGGGAGCCCGAGTTCGATGCCGTAGAGCTGCTCCAGCGGTCCCGTCGCCAGGCCGACCTGGCTCCCGCCGCTGCTGAACGCGACGATGCCCCCGAGGACCAGGAGGAACGATCGGATCCCCCCGTCGACCGAGGCGGCCACCTTCCGGTAGGCGAGCCGGTAGCCGATCGCGGCGAAGGCGACGGTGACGACGACGGCCGCCAGGTCGACGCCGACGACGCTCGGGCGGCCGAGGCCATGGGAGACCAACGTGGCGACCGATCCCTGGGCCCGCTCCGGGTGCGGGATCACGCCGAGGCGGATGTGGGCGAGGATGCCCGCGACGACCGCCGCCAACAACGGGATGCCGACCGTCTCGGGGATGTCGTCCCGACGGAGGAGCGTCGCCGTGAGGAAGGCGATCCCGCCCGACGTGGGCGGGACGAGCAGCCAGAACGTCCCGATCTGCCGGTAGGTGTCGTAGGCGGGGTCGCCGCCGAGCGAGAGGCCGACGCCGACCATCGCCCCGGTCGTCGCGAAGGCCGCCGGCACCGGGTAACCGGTGTAGACGCCGAGGGTCATGAACGACGCCGCGACCAGCAGCCCCGTCGTCGCCGCGAGCGGCGTGATCGTCGTCCCGAGGATGAGGTCCGCGCCGACGGTCTCGGAGATGCTCCCGCCCTGGGTGACCGCGCCCGCCGCCGCGAGGATCCCGATCAGGAAGGCGGCCCGGAGCGTCGAGATGGCGTTGGCCCCGATCGCCGGTGCGAACGGGGGCGAGTTGCTGTTCGCCCCGAGCGACCACGCCATGAACAGGCACGTCACCGTCGCGAGGACGACGAGGATCCAGAACGCCAGCGTCACGAGTTCCTCCGTGGCCGTCGACAGCGTCCGGTCCGTCGGGCGTCGACGCGCCCGCGCACGTCGGCGGCGGTCCCCACCGGCCCCGCGATGCGGTCGATGGGCGCCACCGCGACGGGGACGTGTCGGCCCGCCAGCGGACTGGCCATCGACGGCTAGTCCGGCGGTGGGCATGAATACTCTCTGGTCAGTCCCGGCCGCAGGTCGACCCGACGAGGCGGTTCCCGGTCCGATCGGACGATGGAAGCGTGCGGCGAGACGACGACCTGTCGCTGGAGATGAGTCTGGTCGCACCCACGAGTCGAGTCAGGATACCTCAGCGTGGCTCAGAACGCATCGGGAGACGGCGTCAATCGGTCGATCTGCCGGCCTGTTCCGGGAGGAGATCGGGCTGCAGGTGGGTGACGGCTCGGTCGGGGTCAGCGAACGGGCCATCGAACCGGCCGGCGTCGATGCGCCAGAACTGGTCGACCGTGGCGTGCTCGGCCGCGAGCTCGACGAACGCTGGATGCGCGGTCAGGAAGAGCACCTGGTTCGTCCGCGCGAGGTCGTCGATCAGCGCCATGGTCCGCGCGCCGTGTGCGGGATCGAAGTTCGTCAGCGCGTCGTCCACGACGACGGGCAACGGGGTGTCGATCTGCCTGATGCGGGCCAGCCGGACGGCCATGAACAGCTGCTCCGCGGTCGCCCGGCTCAGCTCCGAGCTCTCGAGGACGGGCGCCCCGTCCTGCAGCACGTGGAAGTCCAGGTCCGCCAATTCGCCGGTGTGTTCGATCCCGTCGTACTCGGCGGTGATCCGCGCGAAGATGTCGCTGGCCTCGTCCAAGAGGGGCCCGGTCGTCTCCTCGATGAACCGGTCCTGGAGCTCCTCGGTGACGTACTCGGCGATCCGGTAGGTGGCGTAGTCCTCGGCGAGCCGCTCGATCCTCCGCCCGCCCTCCTGGATCTTCCGGCGGGCCTCGATGAGGTCGTCCTCGGAGGCGAGCCGGGTCAGCTCCTGGTTCAACGCCGCGCGCTCCTCCTGCAAGTCCTCTCGCCTGGATGCCAACGTCGCTTCCTCCTCGTCGATCTCCCGCAGCCGGGCCTCGATCGCGCTCGCGTCGGCGTACTGGTCCGCCACGCCGGCGAACGCGTCGAGCGCCCACGCCTCCACCTCCGCGTCGTCCGGGGGATCGTGCGACTCGGCGAAGGCCTCGCGAACGGCCTCGACGCTGAAGCGGGCGTGGATGGCCTGCCGGATGCGCTCCCGCTCGCCCCGCCGTTCCTCGTACGCCTCCAGCGTCTCGCCCTCGTCGATCGCCGTCTCGATGGCGGCGTGGACCGTCTGTGGGTCGGCCGACTCCAGCGCCTGCAGGTCGGCCGACTCCGGCGCCTGCGGGTCGGCTGGCGCCAGGGTCGCCGGGTCGACGCGATCGGTCCTCCACTCGTCGACGAACGCACGGACGTCGTCGACGACGGCCGCCTGGGCGTCCAGGGCGGCGTCCCACTCGACGGCCAGCTCGTACGCCTCCGCGACGTGGTCGACGGCTCCGAACAGCGCGTCGGTGTGCGCCAGCGGCTCGGCGTCGTCCCACTCGAAGGCGTACCCCCAGTGGAGGATCCAGGCGACCTCGCGGAGTTCGTCAACGAGCGCCTGCCCGCGCTCCTCGTGGCGCTCGAGGTCGCGCTCGAAGCGCTCGATGTCCCCCTGCAGCTCGACGACGGACTCGTAGAACGTCGCGACGCCCTCCGGGGAGAGCTCGTCGCCGACGCCCAGGTACTCGCGGACGGCGTCGAGGCGTGACTCGGCCTCCTCGAGGTCGGCCGACGCCTCCTCGAGGCGTCGTTCCAGCTCGGCGATCTCCTGGTCGACCGTGTGCTGCTGGGCCTCCAGCTGAGTCCGATGGGAGTCGCCGTCGCGCCCTCCCGCCCCGAGGTGGTACGCCACCGCGGCGCCGGCGAGGAGGACGAGTGCACCCACGACGGCCCCGACAAGCGGGGTCACGAGGACGGCCACGCCGATGGCCGCCGCGATCCCGAGCAGCCCCGCCGCGGCCGTCACGAGCATCGCCAGTGTGGGCCCGCCGTCCTCCTCGATCGAGTCGAGCTGCGATTCGATCTCGGCC
>SLIW01000146.1 GCA_007135435.1 Natronomonas sp. | reverse complement strand
GTCTCCGGGACACGTCGGCTCAGTGGCTCAGCTGATCCGTCCAATCCCACATGGAACGTCCCCCCTCGTCTGCCGGATACGGACCCTGGACTCTGGGTCGCTCACGTCATTGCTGACGGTAGACGCGGTATTTGTGGAAGGAGTGGCCCAAACACAGCGCGAACGCGGCACAGGATGAGAGCCAATCCGCGAAGGGAGGAAAAATGGAAACCACCTGACGGTCGTTCGGTGCAACTACCAATGCAGCACTCAAGTATTCCACAGTATACCCTCCAAGACCGAGTATACCCTCCAACATCGGAGCGTTTATCCCTCGGTATCGTCGAAAACTGAAGCAGTGACCGGCTCAGAGTTGACGGGCGTACTTCGGGAGACCCTCGCGCTCTTCGAAGTGGGTGGGGAGCCGATGACGACAGCCGAGGTAGCCGAACAGCTCGATGTCGGCCGTCGGAGTACTTACGAGCGTCTGGAACGCCTCGTCGAACACGGCCGACTCGACACCAAGAAAGTCGGCGGCAATGGACGTGTCTGGTGGCAGCCAGCCCCGGACGGACGAGAGCCCACGGGCCGATCGAACGCGTACGATGATCAGCTTCGGTCGCTCATCGACGCGACTGAGGAGTACGCTATATTCATGCTCGATCCGGACGGGCGCGTCCAGACGTGGAACTCCGGTGCCGAACAGATCAAGGGATATGCGGCCACCGAGATCATCGGCACCCACTTCTCGACGTTCTACACTGACGATGACCGCGCGGCTGGTATCCCGGAGACGAATCTCACAGCGGCCGAACGACACGGTTCGGTCGAAGATGAAGGACGCCGGGTCCGGGCCGACGGATCGACGTTCTGGGCGAACGTGACGATCTCCGCGATCCGGGACGACGACGGCACGCTCGAGGGGTATACGAAAGTCACCCGGGATATGACCGACCGACGAGAGTACGAGCGTCGCCTCGAAGCGCAGACGGAACGGCTCGAACGCCAGCGCGACGAACTCGAATCCGAACTCGACGAGGTCTTCGAGCGCATCTCGGACGGCTTCTACGCCCTCGACGGCGACCTCCGGTTCATCTACCTGAACGACCAGGCAATGGAGACCCTGGACGTGGACGAGTCCGCCGTCGGTGCGGACATCCGCGACGAAGTCCTCCTCACTGACCCCTTCGAAGACGCACTGTGCGACGCCCTCGAAACGCAGGAACCCGTGATTTTCGAGGAGTACTACGAACCAGGCAACGGGTGGTTCTACAACGCCATTTACCCATCAGATTCGGGCCTCTCGGTCTACTTCCGCGAGATCACGCAGGAGAAAGAACGCGAGCGGGAGCTCGCCAGGTTCGAGCGCGCGGTCGAGGCGACGGGCCACGCGATATACATGACCGACCCCGAGGGCGAGATCACGTACGTCAACCCGGCGTTCGAAGAGATCACCGGCTACACGGCCGAGGAGGCAGTGGGAGAGACGCCGAGCATCCTCCGGTCGGGCAAACACAGCGACGATTACTACGACACGCTCTGGGAAACGGTTCGGGCGGGCGAGGTGTGGGAAGAGGAGATCATCGATCAGCGGAAGAACGGCGCGTTCTACTACGCCGAGCAGACGATCGCTCCGGTGACCAACGAGAACGGTGCGATCGACCGCTTCGTCGCCGTCCAGAACGATATCACGGAGCGAAAAGAACGCAAGCGTCAGCTCTCGACGCTGATCGACAACGTCCCCGGGATGGTGTATCGGTGCCGCAACGAGCCGGACTGGCCGATGGAGTTCGTCAGCGACGCCTGTCGGGACCTAACCGGCTACGACCCCGAAACGCTCGAATCCGGTGCCGTCTCGTGGGGCGCGGACGTCATGGTCCACGAGGATCACGAGCACGTCGCGGAGCCCATCCAGGAGGCTGTCGCCAACGGAGAGCCCTTCTCCGTGACCTACCAGATCAGGACCGCTGACGACGAGATCCGGTGGGTCAGGGACTACGGACGTGGTGTCCTCGATGACGAGGGCAACTTCGTCGATATCGAAGGCATCATCGCCGACATCACCGGGCAGAAAGAGCGCGAACGCGAACTGGAACGCCGCGCCGATCAGCAACAGACCGTGGCCGATCTCGGGCAGTTCGCACTCGAAACTGATGACCTGGATGAACTCATGGACCGGGCGGCACGCCAGGTCGCAGACGTCCTCGACAACGAGTACTGCAAGGTGCTCGACCTCGACCAGGGGGCCGAGGAACTCTTGCTCCGCCAGGGCGTCGGCTGGCGCGACGGGATCGTCGGCGAGGCCACCGTCTCCGCGATCGAAGCGGACTCCCAGGCCGCGTACACGCTGGCGAACGACCACCCGATCGTCGTCGAGGACCTTGCGACGGAGACCCGGTTCAGCGGCCCCGAATTGCTGACGAGCCACGACGTCCGGAGCGGTCTCAGCACCGTCATCGGACCGTTCGACGAACCGTGGGGGATCCTCGGCACCCACGACACCGAGTGGCGGGACTACGCCGAGGAGGACGTGAGTTTCGTCCAGAGTGTGGCGAACATCCTCGCGGAGGCGATCGAGCGCCAGCAGTACCAGCAGGAACTCGAAGAGCTCGTCGCGGACCTCGAGGAGTCCAACGAGCGGTTGGAACAGTTCGCGTACGCAGCCTCACACGATCTCCAGGAACCACTGCGGATGGTGTCGAGTTACCTGCAACTGCTCGAGCGCCGCTACGGTGACGCGCTCGACGAGGACGCCGAGGAGTTCCTGGAGTTCGCCGTCGACGGCGCCGATCGGATGCGCGCGATGATCCAAGGGTTGCTCCAGTACTCGCGGATCGAGACCAAGGGCGACCCGTTTGAACCGACCGATCTCGATTCGATCCTGGATGAGGTCCTCACGGACCTGCAATTACGGGTCGAACGAAGCGACGCCGATGTGACGTCAGATCCGCTCCCGGTGGTCCAGGGTGACGCCGACCAGCTCCGACAAGTGTTCCAGAATCTGCTGGACAACGCGATGGAGTACTCTGGTGACGACCCCCCTCGCGTTCACATCTCGTCCGAGAAGCGGGGGGACGAGTGGATCATCTCGGTGCACGACGACGGGATCGGTATCGAGCCCGGCGACGCCGATCGAATCTTCGAAGTCTTCAATCGACTTCATACCCACGAGGAGTACGACGGAACCGGAATTGGACTCGCGCTGTGTGAGCGGATCATCGAACGTCATGGTGGTGACATCTGGGTCGAGTCGACTCCCGGTGAGGGGTCGACGTTCTCGTTCACGCTCCCCGACGCGTAGACCAGAAGGTACGTGTACGAAGCGATCTTCGACACCGAATTCTACACGACGATTAGTGTTCAGTCTACAGTTCTAGTGATCGTCTTATGAGTGACGTTCCTGTGAAACACACGAAGACCTCGTGCTGAGGAAGTAGATGTTCGGTCGTGACGGTCGTCGAGTGAGGGAGTCTGGGTCGCTATCGAGGCACCAGAACGCCCCCGGCCCGTCAGTCGTCGACCCGGGCTTTTCCCCCAGCCATCATCTCGAGGACCTGCATCACGCCCGAGTTGTCGTCTCGACCCATCCCCTTCTGGATCATCGTCTTGTAGAGCTCGTGTGCGAGCGCGGTCTGCGGCATCGGTGAGCCGAACGCCTCGCCCGCGTCCGTGGCGATCCGGAGGTCCTTGTACTGGTACGCCGCGAAGAACCCCGGGTCGAAATCGCCGCGGATCATCGACGGCGCCCGGTTGTCGAGGGTCCAACAGCCCGCCGCGCCGCCACTGGTCGCGTCCACGACAGCTTCGAGATCCTCGCCCGCGTTGTCCGCGAACACCAGCGCCTCGCTGACGCCGACCATCTGGGCGGCCACGACCAACCGCGACTGACTGAGCGACCGTCGGTGAGATGGTCGAGTGGTCGACGAGGGTCATCCCCTCGGTCACGCCGTCGATCACCGGCGATGATTCGTCACCCTCGCCGAGAACGACGTTCTTCACGTGGGGTGAATCGGGCACACACAGGAGGACGACGTCGCTCCGTTCGGCGACGCCCACCGGCGATTCGCCGTCCTCGCCGCCGCCCTCGGTCCCGGATTCGACGAGCTCCTCGGTCAGGCCGTCGAACGAGCCACCCTTCCCATAGATAATGCTTTGTCATCACCTGGCATACGCCACGGTGGAGGAACGACCGGTGGTGGAGGCCACGACGGCCCCCGAGCAGGTCGTGAGGGCGTACTTCGACCTGTGGAACGAGCGAGACTCCGCGGCGATCCCGGACGTCGTCTCGGCGTCGTACGTCCTGTACGACCCGATCGTGCCGGCGGACATCTTCGGGGGCCGGCGGGCGAGGTCCACGGGCCCGACGGCCTGGAGCAGTACATCCGGGCCTGTGCCCGGGCGTTTCCGGACTTCCACATCGCCATCAACGAGGTGGTCTCACGGGAGTGAATCGTCATGACCGAGGAGACGTTCACGGCCACCCACGAGGGCGAGCTCTTCGGCCTCCCTCCCACGGGCCGTCGACTCGAGGTGACGGAGATGCAGAAGTTCCTGTCGCCGACGGCGTGGTCCAGGAGAACCACGCGTACTACAACGAACAGGAGATCAAGGAACAGCTCGGGCTCACGTTCCCGACGATCGTGGGGCAACTTCCGAGGCTCGCCTGGCGGAAGCTTCGGTGACGCGGTGGTCGGCCGAATCGGCCAGTCGGTGGGACCCGAGACGCGACCCGCCATCGTATCCGTTCTCCGACCGCAGACGGACGGCTTGAACCTCATATTCCGATGGAGCGCAGTGGCCCCGTCGAAACCCACGAGAAGAGAGAGATTCCAACGGTCGTGTCAAATACTGGACGCAACATCGCTGAGAAGACTCCGGGCCCATCCAGAGACGGTCGAACTGGAAACGGGCTGGATCGGTGGTATGCCCGTTATGAAGACCACATAGTCGCACGGAGCCTGCTATCTATATCTCCTCGCGAGTCCTTCAGTATCGGTGGTACAGAACCGATGGCAGTTAGCAAGCGATCAGTAGACGGTGCCGTCCCGTTCGTGCGGCGACAGGACGAGGGAGCGCGACTCAACATGTTCGGAGGGCTCACCTTCATCAAGGCGACCGGGGAGGAGACCGGAGGGGCGTACGGGCTCATCGAGCAGCGGGCGAACGCGGGCGTGATGACCCCGTTGCACGTCCACCACGCCGAGGACGAACTCTGGTTCGTGATCGACGGACAGCTCACGATCCACGTGGACGGCGAGACCGTCGAGGTCGGTCCCGGTGATCTGGCCTTCGGACCACGGGGTGTCCCCCACGCGTTCCGCGTGGACGAAGACGAGAGTCGGTACCTCGTGGTCCGAAACGCCGGGGGCGAATCGTTCTTCGAGGCGGTCGGTGACCCGGCAGCCGACCTGCGGCTTCCCGATCCGCATCCGACCGAGGAACAACTCGAACGGCTCGACGCCGTTCTGGAGACGTACGAACTCGAACTCCTCGGGCCCCCACCGTTCGACGAGTAAGGGCCCAACGTGACCATCCGTTACGACCACGACGTGCTGATCGAACGACCGGTGGAGAAGGTGTATTCGTTCGTCAGCGACGTGGCGAATGCACCGAGATGGATGCCGTGGGCCGACGAGACCGTCGTCATCGACGGGCCCGAGCCAGCAGGTGTTGCCGAGGGGCAGCGCCGCCTGATCACGCAGACTGACTTCGGCATCCAGACCGAAACCGTGCTGGAAGCGACCAGGGTGGAGCCAGGGCGACGCTACACCTTCGAATCCATCGAGGGGCCGACCGACTTCCAGGCGACGTACCGCTTCGAACCGGTTGAGGGAGGAACACGATTGACTCGGTCGTATCTCGTCGAGATGCCGGGAGGAGTGGCACGGATCCTCGAGCCAGTCATCGCTCGTCGGATGAGACGCCGGTGGCAGGCGGACATGAATCGGATCAAGGAGCTGTTGGAGACGGACGGACGCAGGTCTCGGTGAGTGTTCAGTCACTGTATCGCGGGAAACTCGTCGAGCGCGTTCGTCGACCAGGGACACTTGTCGGAGGTCCCTCGTCTCCAAAGCCAGGAACGACCGGGGACACCCGTCGCGATGGGGGTCCGGTCCGAGCTCTTCGCTCGGCATCGGCGACGGAAGGCGCGTTCGCGTTCGATCACGCGGGACTCGGGACGCCGACCGACCTCGCCGGAGGCTTTCGAGCGGAATCCGTCGAAGCGGGCGACGACGGTCACTCGGCCCGCCAGCGGATCCTCGTCAGCGGATGCAGGGGGTTCGACCCATGGACGTCGT
>SLIW01000393.1 GCA_007135435.1 Natronomonas sp. | reverse complement strand
TACCGAACCGGGCCGAGCCGGACCGGATCGGACCGGCTCGGGCCGGGCCGCGATTCGACGGCGGGGGAGCGCGAGCCCGCGCGTGGGAGGAGTCCGACACACATGTCAGTATACGTTGATTTCGACGTCCCGGCCGACCTCGAGGAGGACGCCCTCGAGGCGCTCGAGGTCGCACGGGACACCGGTACGGTAAAGAAGGGGACGAACGAGACGACCAAGGCGGTCGAGCGCGGCAACGCGCTGTTGATCTTCATCGCCGAGGACGTCAGCCCCGAGGAGGTCGTGATGCACCTCCCGGAGCTGGCCGACGAGAAGGAGGTTCCCTACGTCTTCGTGGCCACGCAGGACGACATCGGCCACGCCGCCGGCCTCGAGGTCGGCTCGGCGGCCGCGGCCATAGTCGACGCCGGCGAGGCCGAGGGAGACGTCGAGGACATCGCCGAGAAGGTCGAGGAACTCCGGTAGGTGACAGAGGATGAGCGCTGAAGACGAAGGGGACGGCGCCACCCCCGCCGAAGTGATCGAGATCGTCGGCAAGACCGGCATGCACGGCGAGGCCATGCAGGTCAAGTGCCGGATCAAGGAGGGCGAGAACCAGGGTCACATCATCACCCGGAACGTCCTCGGGCCGGTGCGGGTCGGCGACGTCCTGCAGCTGCGCGAGACGGCCCGCGAGGCCGACTCCATCGGAGGCCAGTAACGATGCCACAGACCAGAGCGTGTGACTTCTGCGGCGACGACATCGTGCCCGGGACCGGGACGATGTTCGTCACGGTCGACGGCTCGGTCACGCACTTCTGTTCGAGCAAGTGCGAGAAGAACGCGGATCTCGGCCGGGAGCCCCGCGACCTGGAGTGGACCCGGACGGGCGGTACGTTCGCGGCCGACGAGGCTGGCGAACCCGACGCGGCCGAGGCCACCGAGGCGGCCGAGACAAGCGAGGAAGCCGAGGATGCCGTGGCAACGCCGGACCTCGAGGCCGCCGAGGAGGAGGGGATGGACGAACCCGACGATCCGGACGCCGCGGAATCCGAGGACACCGACGAGACGGACGACGTCGAGGAGACCGATGACGTGGACGAGTCAGAGGACGTCGACGGATCTACCGTCGCTGACGAAGCCGACGACGAATCGGACGCCGCCGAAGCCGGAGACGAAGCCGAAGAGCCGGAAGAGGCCGAAGAAGCCGACGAGGCCGAAGAAGCCGACGAGGCCGGAGAAGCCGACGAGGCCGACGAGGAATCGGACGCCGCCGATGCCGACGACGAGCCAGACGAGCCAGACGAGGCGGACGACGGCGCGGAGGCGGGCGACGCGGACCAGGGTGAGGACGCGGACGAGGTCCAGGAAGACGAGGTCCGATCGTAGATGGCGGACCGCGAGCGCACCTTCGTGATGGTCAAGCCCGACGGCGTCCAGCGCGGGCTGATCGGCGAGATCGTCTCCCGATTCGAGGACCGCGGGCTGAAGCTCGTCGCGGGGAAGTTCACCCGCCTCGACGACGACCACGCCCGCGAGCACTACGCCGAACACGTGGACAAGCCCTTCTTCGACGACCTCACCGACTTCATCACCTCCGGGCCCGTCTTCGCGATGGTCTGGGAGGGCCAGGACGCCGTCGCGCAGGTGCGACGGATGATGGGCGAGACGGACCCCGCCGAGTCCGCACCCGGGACGATCCGTGGGGACTACGGTCTCGACCTGGGCCGGAACGTCGTCCACGGTTCCGACACCGAGGAAGGCTCCGCCCAGCGGGAGATCGAGCTGTTCTTCGACGACGACGAACAGGTCGACTACGAGCGGATCGACGAGCCCTGGCTCTACGAGTAACCCACGTGCCCGCGCGTCGGACTTCTGCCGTCCACACGTCCGACTGACTGGGAGCGACAGCTGTTCGGGAGCGACACCTGGCTGGGAGCGACAGCTGTTCGGGAGCGACAGCTGGCCGGGAGACGGGCGGATCGGACCAGCATCACAGCGCGAGGACCAGCTCCTCGCCGTCGCGCTCGAAGGTCGTCCCGTACGGCGACGAGCGCTCGCGGATCCGCTCGCGGGACCACGTGGCGGTGTCCCCATCGGCGAGATGGACAGAACAGTCTCGGATCTCGGTCGGCACGAGCCTGAGCTCGGCGGGGACCGCGTCATCGTCCAGGTGGAGTTCGAACAGGAATCCCCGATCGTTCCGGAGCTCCCGGTCGACGGCGTAGTCGTCGACGAAGTCGCCCGCGTCGTAGAGGATCGGCGCGCCGTCGTGGACCTCGATGCCCTGGAAGACGTGCGCACTGTGGCCGTGGACGACGTCGACGCCACGGTCGACCAGCCACCTGCCGAACGACTCGAACGACGGAGGCGGCTCGGTGACCATGTTCGGTCCCCAGTGCAGCGAGGCGACGAGCAGGTCCGGTTCGGCCCCCCGTGCCCGTTCCATGGCCGTCTCGACGCGCGTGCGCGTCCGTTCGTCGTCGACGTCGATGTCCACGTGTGCCGTCCCGGGCTCGTCCGCACCGGCGCCGTACTCCGGCGTGTTGTCGGTGAGCGAAACGACGGCGATCGACAGCCCATCGGTGCCGCCGGGATCACCGGTCCATTCACCGTCGTCGCCAGCGTCGTCGCCAGCGTCGTCGCCACCGTCGACCTCGAAGACGGCGGGCTCGAGGGCCTCGTCGAGCGTCCGTCCCGCACCGGCGCGGGCGATCCCCACCTCGTCCAGGTGATCCAGCGTGTCCACGAGGGCCGGCTCCTCGAAGTCGAGGACGTGGTTGTTCGCGAGGGCACAGCAGTCGACACCCGCCGCCTCGAGCGCCGGGATCGCCCACGAGGGGTCCGCCCGGAAGTGGAAGGGCCGGTACGTCCGCTCCCACGGTTCGCCCCGGGTCGACAGACAGCACTCCAGGTTGATCACCAGGGCGTCGAGCGACCGCAGTCGTTCGCAGACGTCCCCCCAGACGGCCGCCGGCTCCCGCGAGGGGTGTCGCTGCCGCCGGTCGACGTTCCGGCCCAGCATCACGTCACCCGTCAGGCCGATCCGGACGCGATCGCTCATGGTCGGGAGTCTTCGGGACGCCGGGAGAAAACGTCTCGGCCTCCGAGGCGCGAACGAGCGGCGACTCGACCCTGGGTCGCCCGTCTCAGACGACGATGGTCGCGAGCGTCTCGCCGAACAGGAACAGGAACGCGATGATCGCCGACCACAGGATCGCCCACCCGACCATCACACGCCCTGTCAGCCCGGCGAGTGCCCTGTCTCTATCCAGTCCCTCCTCGACAGCGTCGGCCTCGACGGTCGCGGTTCGTCCGCGGTCGTACTCGATGTCGGTGACGTCTGATCCGGTGGCAGTCGTCATACGGGCGCCTCTAGACGCACTCTTCAGGTCAAGGTGGGCCCCCTATTTGAAGGATATTTAAATACGTTCCCGAAGTCGCCCGTCTGTGACGGTAGGGGGACGCCCTGTTTGTTGAGCCGGATGCTTGATATGGCCCGACAGGATCCCCCGAAGGCGCGGAACCACCACGGTCACACCCGTGACCGCCGGTGGCCGCTCCCCGGAGATGGATCACCCTGGACGTCCGCTCCCCGGTCGTGCCGCATCACGCCCGTGTCCCGCCAGGACGCCGGCTAGCCCGTTGGCTCGAACCGGTAGCCGTCCCAGTCCTGGCTGGCCGGTTCGCGGATGCCGGCGCCGGGTTCGCGCAGCTCGTCGACGTGGACGGGTTCGACCTCGTCGCCGATCTCGACGTCGTCGGTGGTGACCTGCCCGATCGCGCGGACGGGCGTCCCGTCGACGTCGAACTCGACGATCGCGAGCGTGTTCGGCTCGCGGACGCCCGGCGGGGTGGCGTGGGAGGTCGTCCAGGTGACCACCTCGGCGGTGTACTCGCTGAGGTCGACCGTCCCGACCGGCTCGCTCCCGTCGGGGCCGCGGGGATGGCCGGGGTAGGTGATCGAGCCGTCGCCGTACCGGTAGGCCTCCATGGTCATGGGCGTGCCTCCATGATGGTGGTGATGACGCAGTTTCCGAACCCGCCGACGTTGCAGGCCAGGCCGACCTCGGCGTCGACCTGGCGATCCCCTGCCTCGCCGACGAGCTGCTTGTAGATCTCGTAGCCCTGGCCGACGCCAGAGGCGCCGAGCGGGTGGCCCTTCGACTTCAGGCCGCCGGAGGTGTTGATCGGCAGCTCGCCGTCGATCGCCGTCGTCCCGCGGTCCATCTCCTTCCAGGCCTCGCCCTTCGGGGCGAGGTCGAGGCCCTCCATCTGGAGGAACTCGAGGATGGTGAACATGTCGTGGAGCTCGGCGACGTCGACGTCCTCGGGATCGAGGCCTGCCATTTCGTAGGCCGCGCGACCCGAATCGACCACGCCGCCCATCGTCGTCGGGTCGGCGCGCTCGTGGACGACGTGGGTGTCGGTCGCGCCGGCGACCCCGGAGACGACGGCGTACTCGTCGGCGTACTCGCGCGCCAGATCCGCAGGGCAGAACAGCATGGCTGCGGAGCCGTCGGTGATCGGACAGAAGTCGTACAGCCGGAGCGGGTCGGCCACCATCGGCGAGGACATGGCGGTCTCGACGTCGATCTCCTTCTGGAACTGTGCGTGCGGGTTCCGCGTGCCGTTCTCGTGGTTCTTGACGGCCACCTTGGCGAGGCTCTCGCGCGGCGCGTCGAAGCGATCCAGGTACAGCCGGGCGGTCAGCCCGGCGAACGAGGGCAGCGTCACGCCGTGTTTGTACTCGACGGGGTGGGTGACGGAGGCGATGATGTCGGTCGACTCGCCGGTCGACCGGTGGGTCATCTTCTCGGCGCCGACCAGGAGCGTCATGTCCGAGGCGCCGCTGGCGACCGACTGCCAGGCGGCGTAGGTCCCCGCCCCTCCGGACGAGGAGGTCTGGTCGACCCGCTGGGTGTAGGCCGGCATCGCCGCGATGTCGTGGGCCAGCGCGTTCGGGATGCCCGTCATCCCCTCGAACTCGCCGCTGGCCATGTTCGAGACGTAGAGGTGATCCAGGTCGGTCCCCTCGACGCCGGCGTCCTCCAGGCAGGCCTCCGCCGCCTCGGCGAGCAGCTCCAGCACCCACTCCTCCCGGCGTCCGAACTTCGTCATCGACGCGCCGATGACCGCTACGTCGGGCATGGTGTGGTAAATAGTCGCGTGGTAGGCCCCTAAGCGTTAGGGACGCCGCCCGGCCGCCGCCCACTCACCTCCCCGGCGGCACCGTCGGGGCAGTTCGCAGCGGCGTCGGAGGCGGAGCCGTCTGGCGAGGGTCCAGCGGTCGGTCCGGTCGGCGGCCGGCTCGTCACCGTCGGCGGCCTCGTCGAGGCGCGTCGTCACGGCGGCGACGAGCGCGGCGACCTCGTCGCCGTCGGCGTCCGGCGGGATCGTCAGCCGGGCGTGACCGTCGCCGGTGGGCAGGTCGACGACCGTGGGTGCGCTGGAGGTCTCCTCGGTCGCGGGTTCGAGTCGTGGCATGGTCACAGCGGGATGTTCCCGTGGTCCTTCGGCGGGCCCTCGACGCGCTTGCGCGCGAGCAGCTCGAGGTCCTCGACGAGCCGACGTCTGGTGTCGGTCGGTTCGACGACGTCGTCGACGTAGCCGCGGGCCGCGGGCTTGTAGGGGTTGGCGAACTCCTGCCGGTAGGCCTCCATCAGCTCCTGGCGGCGGCGCTCGGTGTCAGTCGCGGCCTCGAGCTCCTCCCGGTAGAGGATGTTCACGGCCCCGCGTGGACCGAGGACGGCCATCTCGGCGTCCGGCCACGCGTAGTTGACGTCCGCGCCCAGCTCCGTCGACCCCATGACGATGTAGGCGCCGCCGTAGGCCTTCCGGGTGATGACCGTCAGGAGCGGGACGGTCGCCTCGGCGTAGGCGTAGATGAGCTTCGCCCCGTGGCGGATGATGCCGTTGTGCTCCTGGTCGGTCCCGGGCATGAAGCCGGGCACGTCGACCAGGGTGACGATCGGGACGTTGAACGCGTCGCAGGTCCGGACGAACCGCGCGGCCTTCTGGGAGGCGTCGATGTCGAGCGTGCCGGCGCTGACCCGCGGCTGGTTGGCGACGATCCCGACCGGGCGGCCGTCCAGGCGGGCGAAGCCGACGACCACGTTCCGCGCGTAGGCGTCGTGGACCTCGTAGAACGACCGCTCGTCGAACACCTCCGCGACGACGTCGTAGGGCTTCTTCGGCGACGTCGGGACGACGTCGCCCACCTCGGCGTCGCGGTCGGGGTCGTCCCACGGGTCGACCCGTGGCGGCTCCTCGAGGTTGTTCAGCGGGACGTACGACAGGAGCCGTCGGATGCCGTCGAGGGTCTCCTCCT
>SLIW01000187.1 GCA_007135435.1 Natronomonas sp. | reverse complement strand
CTGCCGCGGGTGTCGGCACGATCGGCGTCGCCGATGGCGGGACGGTCTCGCGTTCGAACCTCCAGCGGCAGGTCGTCCACCGCGAGGCGGACGTCGGGCAACCGAAGGTGGAGAGCGCGGCGAGGTTCGTCGACGCGCGGAACCCGGACGTCACCGTCCGGACGCACCACGGCCGCATCGAGCCGGACGACGCGGAGGAGGTCGTCGACGGGTACGACGCGGTCGTCGACGGGCTGGATAACTTCCCCTCACGGTTCCTGCTCAACGACGTCGCCCGCCTCGCCGGCGTTCCCTTCGTCCACGGAGCCGTCTACGCCCTCGAGGGACAGGCGACGACGTTCCAGCCCGGCGGACCCTGTTACCGCTGTCTACTCCCGGAGGCGCCGGAGGAGGGCTCGGTGCCGTCGGACGAGCCGATGGCCATCTTCCCGACCCTGCCGGGGACCATCGGCTGCCTGCAGGCCACCGAGACGCTCAAGTACCTGCTCGAGATCGGCGAGCTCCTCGACGGCCGACTGGTTCGCTACGACGCGACCGACGTGACGTTCCTGGAGACGCCCCTGGAACGGGACCCGGACTGTCCGATCTGCGGCGAGGACGGCATCGACTCCATCGAGGAGGTCGACTACACCGATCGGTGTCGGATACCGCGGTAGCGGTGGTGTAACGTTCCCAACCCATGAGAACCGTGGTCTGGCTTCTTGCCCGTTCCGGACCTCCGTTCCGCCATGAGTGACGGAATCGATTTCCACGTCGCCGTCGCGTCCGACGGCAGGTCGGCTGATGACACGGAGCGCCCGTGTGCGACCGCGGACGAAACGGAGCGTTCCCTCGCGATCGGACGGCGACAGGTACTGACGACGATCGGGGGGAGCGCCGCGGTCGTGCTCGCCGGCTGTCTGGAGGACGACCCAGCGGAAGAGACCACGCACCTGCTGGTCTGGGTCGACGACGACGAACAGGTCGAGGTCGAGACCCCGGAGGACGAGGCGATCATGTATCCGGCACTCGACGCGGGCGTCGACGTCCCGTACTCCTGTGAGGTCGGCAGGTGCGGCCAGTGCACCGCCAGGTACGACGGCGACGCGAACGACGTGGTCGAACACGACGGGAACGAGTACCTGGACGACGACCAGATCGCGGATGGCTGGGTGCTCACCTGCGTCGCGTACGCCCGGGACGACTTCGAGCTCGTGGTGGCACACCCGGACGACGAGTGACCCCGTGGGGAGGCCGGGTCGCGATCGAGTGGGAAGCGGGGCCACTGGTGCGGTCGTCGGCATCGCCGAGGCACGCCTCGGACTGGATACCCACTCGTCCGACGTCGCCGATCGTTCGACGAACTGGAACAGATACGACGATCCACGAGCGGTCCCCGATTCCCTTGCGAAAACCTATTGCTTCCACGGCCTGGGGTTACAGACGCATCAGTCGGTGACGTCGCGGCCGGCGTCGCCGGGCATACCACCGATCCACCCTGCCTTCTCACCGGTCGGCCCGGATCCGCCACGGATCCACCCGGTCTCGATCCAGGGGTGGTCGAAGGAGTAGAACCATGGAGACGGCTTCCCCCTCGACAGGACTCGTCGCCGGCCAGGCGGAGCCGTCCGTGGAGCGATCGGTCCTCCGGAGGCAGGCGGCCTTCGTCGTCCTCACCTTCCTCGGGATGTTCGGGGGGCTGCTCGGTGGATGGCTGGGGGCACCCCCGACGTTCGTGTGGGCCTGCTATGCGGTCGCGTACGTGTTCGGAGGGTGGTACGGCCTCAAGAACAGCATCGAGACCCTCAGGGAGCCGGCGATCGAGATCGACCTCCTGATGATCCTCGCGGCACTCGGGGCCCTGTTCATCGGCGCCCCGTTCGAGGGAGCGATGCTGCTGTTCCTGTTCTCCCTCTCGGGTGTCCTGGAGGGGTACGCGATCGGGCGCTCGCGGACCGCGATCCGGTCGCTCATCGAGATGCGGCCGGACTCCGCCCGAATCCTCCGCGACGGCCGCGAGGTCACCGTCCCGATCGATGACGTCGAGGTGGGCGACGTGTTCGTCGTCCGCCCCGGTGACAGGCTGCCGCTCGACGGCGTCGTCGAGTCGGGCGAGAGCACGGTCGATCAGGCGTCGCTCACCGGCGAGTCCGTCCCCGCCCCGAAGGAACCGGGCGACGAGGTGTTCGGCGGGACGATCAACGAGACCGGGAGCCTCGAGGTGCGGGTCACCCGGGAGGCACACGAGTCGTCGATCGCCCGGCTCATCCACATGGTCGAGACGGCCCAGAGCAAGCGCGCGCCGACCCAGCAACTCATCGACCGCTACGAGCAACCCTACGTACTGAGCGTCTTCGCGATGACCGCGGTGGCCATCGCCCTGCCGATCGCCCTGCTCGGCCATCCGTTCGAACCGACGTTCTACCGCGCGATGACCCTCATGGTCGCGGCCTCGCCCTGTGCGGTCATCATCTCCACGCCGGCGGCCGTCCTCTCGGCGATCTCCGCCGGCGGCCGACAGGGCGTCCTGTTCAAGGGTGGCGAGCACATCGAGACGGCCGGCTACGTCGACGCCGTCGCCTTCGACAAGACCGGCACGCTGACGGAGGGGAACACCCAGCTGACCGACGTGGGTGTCCTCCGGGACGGCACCACGCCCGACGATCAGGTGACCGAGGACGAACTGCTGGCGCTCGCCGCCGCGGTGCAGTCCCGCTCGGAGCACCACCTCGCCGAGGCGACGGTGGACGCCGCCGTGGACCGGTCGCTGGAGGTCCCGGCGGCGACGGGGTTCACGTCGGCGGTCGGGAGGGGCGTCCGGGCGACCGTCGACGGCGCGGTCGTCCACATCGGGAACCCCCGGTACTTCGAGAGCGAGATGCCGCAGCGGTCGATCGACGGGCTGACGCCCGGACTCGAGGCGATCCGTGAACTGGAGGCGGCCGGGAAGACGAGCGTCCTCGTCGTCAGGGAGACCCAGGATCGGTCGGAGGTCCTCGGGTGGCTGGCGTTCACCGACACGATCCGAGCCGACGCCGCCGAGACCATCGAAGCGCTCCGGGCGCGTGGCGTCGAACGGATCGTCATGCTCACCGGCGACAACCGGCGCGTCGCGCAGTACGTCGCGGACCAGCTCGGGATCGACGAGGTCCACGCCGAACTGCTCCCCGAGGAGAAGGTCGAGCTGATCGAGCGACTTCAGGAGCGCTATACCGCCGTGGCGATGGTCGGCGACGGCGTGAACGACGCCCCCGCCCTCGCCACGGCCGACGTCAGCGTGGGGATGGGCGGCGCCGGGACCGACGTGGCGCTCGAGACCGCCGACATCGTCCTCATGTCGGACCGGCTCGACCGGCTCCCCTACGCCTTCGCGCTCAGTCGCGAGACACGGCGGACGCTGTACATCAACTTCGCCATCGCCTTCGGGGCGATCGCGATCATGGTGGTCGCCATCCTCACGGCCGGCATCCCGCTTCCGGTCGCGGTCGTCGGCCACGAGGGCTCGACCGTGCTCGTCAGCCTGATCGGGCTGCGCCTGCTCCGTTTCGACGGGTGAGGAAGCCGGCTTTGACAGCCCGTCCGACCGCTGACGCCTGGTACGACGGTAGCGAGACTGCCAGACGTGAACGCTCGCCCTGCAGGACACCCACTCCAGGAGCTAGATATCCTCGGGTTCGCAGTAGTACTCATACGTTCCAGCGTAGCAGATTACTGCTGTGTGAAACTCGGTGTGCGAGGCGGAGCGCATGCATCGCCCATCACCCGAGTCGAGCGACGAACGATGCAACCCAGACCTCGGGAGAACAATCTCTCCTGAGATAGCGCTATATTCTTCGTCAGCGTGTGATGGATAGAGGTGATACCCCCAACGCTCGGAAAAGGGGGACAAACGATGGCAACCAACTCTCGACTCGATGAATCTGTATCGATCGTCACCGGAGCACGTGGGGTAATTGGACGGGGCATTGCCACGGAATTAGCTGCGGCCGGGAGCGATGTCGTCCTCCAAACCGAGCACGATGAAAACCAGTCTATCGACGTTACTGATTCGACGCGGACCCAGGCACTCGTCGATGAGATAGCGGAGATGGGTCGGGATGCCGTGCATGTCAATTGTGACGTGACAAATTCGACGCAGGTGGCGGCAATGGTCGAAAAGACGGTCGAAACGTTCGGCCGACTGGATGTGCTGGTGAACAATGCGGGGATCGTCATGGTCTCACCGGTAGAAGAGATGGCCGTAGCCGAGTGGGACCACGTCATGGACGTAAACGTCAAAGGGATGTTCCTGTGTTCTCGTGCCGCCATCCCGCATCTGCGTGAATCCGGCGGGACGATCATCAACAACGGCTCCATCGCCAGCTTTGGCGGCGCCGCTGGGTTGGCACACTACTGCGCGTCGAAGCATGCTGTCATCGGGCTCACCAAAGCGCTGGCGCTGGAACTAGCTGCCGATGACGTGACAGTCAACGCGATCTGCCCCGGGATCGTCGATACCCCGATGTGGTCCGAGGTCCTCGCCCCGGATCCCGAACAGTACGATGCCACGATCGAGCAGAAGATTCCACTCCGCCGTGATCAAACTCCTGCGGACATGGGCCGTCTCGCCGTGTTCTTTGCGACGAACAGAAATGTGACTGGAGAAGCGGTTAAGGTCGACGGTGGAATCACGAGCTCTGCGACGTGAGCACGAGTCAGGGACGTCGACACGCGATCGGAACGCTTCGCGAGGGGACGATAGATCAGCCGTGCTGAATCGACATCCACAGGACCGACCAGCTCGCACTGCTGAACGCATCTTCAGCCTTGCCGACGGAGCTCCTGACTGTGATTGGAAGGTTTGGGTGGGGGCTGCCGCATCCAGACCATCGATGGTGCATACGACGTTTCCCGTCGCGATACCCTGTCACAAACCGCCTGGAGTGAACCATGGACAGATCCATCAGCAGGGAGGCGTGGGTAGGTTGGAGACCTGATCACGCCCGGCAAAGAACGCTGGGATGTCGGTATGCAAATGTCATCAGTCTCTGTCACAGAGATTGTGGAAGGGACGGTCTGTGGACGCCCCACCAGGTCTTCGCACCCATGGGTTGCACAGTATCCGAGCGGAATTTGGCACGAACGGAAGGACGGTTCGTGGCCACCGACCTAGAGGATTATTGTGTGTCAATCCCTGGCAAATGTATGAATCCGGCACTCGATGATGTTGCGTTCCTCGTCAGCTCGCAACATCGCGTCGGTGTCTTGCAGGAACTAGCCGACCAACCGTGCGACAGGAATGATCTCCGCACCGCGACGGGGGCGTCCTCGCCCACCATGGGCCGGATCCTCTCGGATTTCGAGGATCGGCACTGGGCCGAACGGGAGGGGCATACGTATCGGCTAACCGGTATTGGGGAGTTCGTCGCAGATCAGCTGAACGGGTTCCTCGACGCCATGGCGGTCGAACGCCGGCTCCGTGACGTCTCCCCGTGGCTCCCGTACGAGCTCGACGGATTCACGGTGGATCTACTCACCGACGCCGTGATCTCGTATCCCGGTCCAGGATACCCATACACACCGCTCGAGCGCCACGTCGAGTTGATGGAAGAAGCCGAGACCATTCGTGGATTCGGGATGGTCCTGTTGAAGGCAAGCGTCGTCGAGGCCTTTTTCGACAGTGTATTCGACGGGCTGGAAGTCGAGATGATATATCCACCGGACGTGTTCGAGGCAATGCTGGCGTGGGATCCGGAGACCGTAGCGGAGGCGGTGAACCTGGACAACCACACGGTCTACCTGCACGAGGATCTCCCCAACAGTGAGTGGTGCGGGATCTGTCTCGCCGATGAACACCTCAGCATCTGCTGCTACGAACCGGAGTCTGGGACGTTACGGTCGCTCGTCGACACAGACGACCAGCGGGCCTGCACGTGGGGAGCGTCGATTATCGACCAATACCGCGCGGAGGCGCACCCGTTAGACGAAGCAGGAGACCTCCTCACGGCGGATTTGCCCCGGTGATCCGTTCCCCCACACGTGGACCGGCGTCGGTCACTGGGGCTTTCACGCGGTGAAAGGGTTTCACGCGGAATGTATACCCTCGCTCTCGGGGTAGTCGTTCCCGGAGAGGACGATGATGGAACGTTCCTGGCACTCGGACGACGGTCCGATCCGAATCGAGGACCTGGATCGGCGCAGCATCGATCACGTGCTGACGACGACGCGGGCGGTTCGGCGCCGACTCGATCTCGACCGACCGGTCCCCCTGGAGGTCATCAACGAGTGTCTCGACATCGCGTTGCAGGCACCGACCGGATTCAACATGCAGAACTGGCGATGGCTCGTGGTTACCG
>SLIW01000293.1 GCA_007135435.1 Natronomonas sp. | reverse complement strand
TGACTCGTCGCTCTAACTGGATCGATGGTCGGTCAAGAGTGTTGTGGTGATGTCTATAGTATTGGGAATAACGAACAATTTTATTACGCATGCGACACTACGTTCGACTGGAGCACAAATGTCCCACGCAACGTCGACATCCCAGGAACACGTCGAATCGACCGAGACGGCCTGGATGCAGCGGTTGTTCGGGTTCGCCGGGCTGGTCGCCTTCCTCGGCTGGCTCGATACCAACTTCCTCGTCGGAGTCCACCTCGAGATCCTCCCGCTGCCCGCGGGGGCGGCGATCGAGGGCACCCAGTGGGCGGTGATCACCAGCGAGTGGTCGTACCTGTTTGGCGTCCCCAGCGCGATGTGGGGTGCCGTGTACTACCTGTTCGTGCTCGCGCTGGTGTTGACCTGGTTCACCTACCGGCTCCCGCAGATCGAACGCCTGCTGTTGGCGGTGACGTCGATCGGGTTGCTGATGTCGGTCGGGTTCGTCGCGCTCATGCTGTTCGTGATCGAGGCGATCTGTCCGCTCTGCATCGTCTCGGCGACGTCTTCGACGCTGTTGTTCCTCACCGCCGCGGGGATCTACTGGCAGAGCGATGCCCCGTCCCTGTCGGAACTCGGGACGGATGGCATCGACGTGACTCGTCTCGTCTGGCCCGTGATGCTCGTCGCCACCGGCGTGGCCGCCCTCGCGATGTACCACCTGGTCGGCGTGCTGCCACTGCCCGTCCCGGGCGCCTGATCGGGCAGTCCGTCCTTTTCCCTCGCGACCGTTCCAGCGCGATAGTCCCGACCGTCTTCCGACCGATACCGCTGAAGATGGTGACGATGGTTGCGATCGACCATCTCAGTGGGCACGACCTCGACCAGCGATCGCGAATCCCGATCGACGACGAGAGACAACGAGTGACGACGTGAGACGACGAGAGACGACGAGTGAACACCGGCCACCCCGGGATGACGAGGGATCGTGACTCAACGGTCGTCTTCGAGCGCCGCGAGGAGTGTCTCGATGTCATCTTCGGTGTTGAAGACGTGGACGGACGCCCTGATCGCGTCGGGATCCGGGAGCGACCTGACGACGATGCCGGCCGCTTTGAGACGGTCCACCGTCGTCGCAGGGTCGTCGACGTCGATGGTGACGAGACCGGACTCGGGATCCGACGGGCTCAGAAGCCGATCGTCCGGGACACCGTCGGCGAGATGAGTCGCGAGTCGCTGGATCCGGGATTCTATCGCGTCGAGACCGATCTCTTCGAGCGTCTCGATGGCGGTCTGCAGCGCGACGTACGGGGCTGGATTCACCGTCCCGATCTCGAATCGCCGCGCCCCTGGTTCGAACTCGTAGGTCTCTTCGGTCGGGTCGACGACGCTCCGGTACCCGATGATCCGCGGATTGAGCGTCTCGATCACCTCGTCGGAGACGTACAGGAAGCCGGCACCCCAGTTCCCGAGCAGCCACTTGTGACCCGCGGCGGCGACGACGTCTGCGCCCCACTCGTGCACGTCGATCGACGTCTGGCCCGGGCTCTGGACGGCGTCGACCAGCACGAGCGCTCCGGCGTCGTGGGCGACGTCGATCAGCGTCTCGATCGGCATCCGCGTTCCGAAGTTCCACGTGATCGAACTGACGCAGACGAGCTTGGCCCCCTCGACCGCCGCTCGATAGGCCTCGATGTCCAGCCGTCCCTCGTCGCTCGGGACGACCCGAACGTCGATCCCACGCGTTCGCTCGAGTCGTTGCCAGGGGAGGATCCCGGCCGGATGCTCGAGGTCCGTCCGAACGACGACGTCGCCCGGCTCCCATTCGAGCGCACAGGCGATGCGGTTGATCCCGTCCGTCGTGCTCTGTGTCAGGGCGATTTCGGAGGGATCGGCGCCGAGGAACGCACCGACGGTCGCCTGAACGTCGTCCAGAGTGTCGAACGCGGCCGTGTACATGCCTTCGGCGGCTGGCGCCTCGAACTCGTGGTGTTCGAGGAACGTCTCCGCGGCCGAGACGACCCGGCGTGGGCTCGGACCACTCGCCCCGGTATTGAGGTAGACGGCATCGTCCAGGGCGGGGATGTCGGCGCGGAGATCTGCAGGCGTCACGCCGGGTCCTCGAACTTGCCGGCGAGGACCCTCGCGGCGGTGAGGATCGGATCCCAGACGGGACTGAACGGGGGCGCGTACGCCAGATCGAGGCCCTCCACCTCCGTCACGGTCAGGCCCGAGTGGAGTGCCGTCGCCACCGTGTCGATCCGTTTCGCCCCTTCGCGTCCGACGACGCTCCCGCCGAGGACGCGCCCCGATTCGCGGTCGGCGACGAGCGTGACCGTCAGCTCTTCGGCCCCGGGGTAGTAGTGGGCGCGCGTCGATTCCGTGATCTCGACGGAGATCGGGTCGAAACCTGCGTCACGGGCTCGCGTCTCGTCGATGAGACCCGTCCGTGCCGCGCCCAGATCGAACGCTTTGACGATCGCCGTGCCGGCGATCCCACCCACCTCGGTCGGCGTTCCCGTGACCGTCTGGCCGATCGCCCGTCCCGCACGGTTCGCGGTCAGCGCGAGCGGGACGTGATCCGCCTCGCCGGTGACGACGTTCGTCGCCTCGGCACAGTCCCCAGCGGCGAAGACGGTCTCGTAGTTCGTGCGGCCGAACTCGTCGGTGGCGATCGCGCCCGTCTCGCCGATCTGGATGCCGGCGTCCGCGGCGAGTTCGACGTTCGGTTCGACCCCGACGCCGACGATGACGATATCCACCGGCACCGACTCCGACTCGAGGTCGACGGACGTGACCGTCCCCTCGCCACCGAATCCCTCCACCGGCGTGTCCAGGTGGAGGTCGACGCCTTGCTCCTGGAGGTGGGCTTCGACCACCGTCGCGACCGATTCCCCGAACGGCTGGAGGACGTGGGGGAGCATCTCGAACAATTTGACGTCCAGTCCACGGCCGGCGAGTGCCTCGGCCATCTCGATCCCCACGTACCCGCCACCGACGATCGCCGCCGTCTCGGGGTTGGCCTCGCTCACGTACGCTTCGATCGCCCCGGCCTCGTCCATGTCGTGGACGGTGAAGACTCCCTCGAGGTCCATGCCGGCGAACGGTGGTTCGATGGCGCGAGCTCCCGTCGCCACGAGCAACTTATCGTACGCCTGCTCGAAGAGGAGGTCGTCCGTCGAGACCGTCACCGTCCGTGCCTCGGGATCGATGCCGACGACCTCGTGATCCGTCCGGAGATCGATGTCCCGCTCCGTCCGGAACGCCTCGGGGGTGACCTGGACGAGATCGTCCAGTGACTCGACCTCGCCCTTCACGTAGTAGGGCATCCCGCACGCCGCATACGACACCCACTCGCCCTTCTCGAAGACGACGATCTCGAGATCCGGGTCCTCGCGTCTGGCCTTGCTGGCGGCGCTCATTCCCGCGGCGTCCCCGCCGACGACGACGAACGTCTCTCCCATACAACGGTGTACGTGATCGAACCGCTAAGAGTCGTCAGCCCATTCCCAGCCACGGAGAATTGCCGAAGCGATTGAACCGACCGGTCCCATATACGTCACATGGTGGCAACCTGGGAGACCGCTATTCGAGAGCAGCGCGAGGCGAAGGACGAGTACCTCCGGACCAACCCCCATTCACCGATCCCACCTGCAAAGCGGGCGTCCTTCGACGGTCTGGAGTACTATGCCCCGACAGAGAAATACCGGTTCGAACTGCCGCTGCACGAGCACGAGGAGAAGGCGACGGTGACGGTCGGGACGAGCACCGGAGGCGAGCAGGACTACCATCGATGGGGAGCGTTCCGATTCGAGATCGACGGCGAGACCGTCACGCTCCAGGCGTACAAGCATGATCCAGACGACGATCGATTGTGGGTGCCGTTTCGGGACGCGACCAGTGGCGAGGAGACCTACGGGGCCGGTCGGTATCTCGACCTCGAGGCCGAGTCGCATCGAACGGGGGATGAGACGTGGATCCTCGATTTCAACCAGGCCTACAACCCCACCTGCGCGTACTCCGACCACTACGAATGCCCGCTCCCGCCGACGGAGAACTGGCTCGACGTGGCCATCGAGGCCGGCGAGAAGGCGTACGACTAGCACGCCGTTTGGACGGTCGGCCTCCGGACGCGTCCGGGATCGCTGCAGGATTAATCCGCTACCCACCTGGTCGTGTACTTGGGGAAGGGGTGAAGGTGGGTGACGTCTCGATCAACGCACCGGTGCGTCCGTGCCGGAAACGAGCGGTCACCTCCAGCCTGTCAGGTCGGGCCGCTTCGTGCGCCGGCCAGAGTTCTCCTGTCCGGGCGCATGTGGGTTCTCGCATTCGAGCTGTCCGATCCCGCGATATCTCCGGCCCGTCCCGGAGGCGACCAGCCAGCTCTCTACTCGCCGGAGGACGATTTCACGAGTCCGCGTAGGTCTGACGTCCAGCCTTCGCAGGGCTGATGTCCGACCTTCGCTAGATGTCACGCTATGAGCGTCGAGGGTCTCTGTCAGATCTGTGAATCGGCGACCGCCAACCACCAGTGTTCCCGATGTGGTGCACTCGTCTGTACGGACCATTACGTGAAGGATAGGGGATTATGCACGGATTGCGCGGCCGCCATTCTCGATCGTCGCCCGGAAGCGTAGGTCTGGAAGATGAGCACCTCGCAGTCCCGGATACAACGCTCAACTGGCTGTGAGGCTTCGATATCTGCTTGCTGCTTACGACGAGAACGCCGCCACCTCCCGACGGCGATGAAAAACCGTTTACCGTCCACGGGTGAGGGGTGACGTATCGTCCGATGCCATACGAACGTCTCGCGCGCTCGCTCCGAGAATCCGGGTCACCGAGGGTCGCGACGATGCCCGACGGGAGCATCGACCACTTCTGTTCGGTCGTTACAGGTGCCGACGAGCCGCTCGAGACCCGCGAGTCGTTCGGCCAGGAGATCCTCGGTGATCGGTCCTCGTTCCGGTTCCGTGTCGTGACGACCGAGCCCGGCGGTCAGGCGGTCAACGCCGCGAAGCAATTACACGCCTTCGGGGGCTCGGTCACCTGCTATGGGTACCACGACGCGCCGGCGTTCGACGACGTTCCGTTCGAGACGAAGTCAATGGGCGAGCCGGCGACCGTCTACGTGTTCAACTTCGGTGATCGTGACGTGATGTTCGTTAATAACTCGGAGGTCACCGAGTGGACGCTCGCGGACCTACGGCGGTTCGGTGAGCTCTCGGAGGTGTTCACGGTCGACGTCATCTGCTGTTGCAACTGGACCTCTATCACGGGACTCGAACGGGCGTTCCACCAGCTGGGTGAACTGGACGTGCCGCGAGTGCCGTTCGTCTTCGACCCGGGCGACATCGTCGGGTGCGGCTCCGGTGAGATCGATTCGTTACTCGACGCCCTGACCAACCTCCAGGACACCTTCGACGTGGTGTACAATGCAAACCGACAGGAGATCCGGACGTCAGCTGCGCCCCTGTCAGGATCGGTCGAGAACGACGTCGATCGACTCGAAACGATCCGAGAAGAGACGGGGATCACCGCCAGCGTAATGCATGCGAGATCGGAGGCGGCTGTCGTGACGGCCGACCGACGACACCGAGTCGATACCCTCCAGATCGAGCACCCGGAGCGGCATACTGGAGGCGGTGACCGCTTCACCGGGGGGCTGGGCCACGCGCTGGCGTGTGGGTGGGATTGGGATGTCGCGCTGGCGTGCGGGAACGCCTGTGCCTCGTACTACGTCGAATCGGCCAGGACCGGCGACGTCGACGACATGGTCGCGTTCCTCCAGGGGTGACCCAGCGTCGAGTCCTGAGTGGTGGCAATCGGAGGCACGCTCATCCGCCAGATCGCTCCTGTTCCGCACAACGGCCACGGGATCTAGACCACGTCGTCCGAATCCGAAAGAGGCGTACTGCGACGCCGTCGTGGCGGTGATGGAATAACGAATCCAACCGGTGGCGGCGTGGAGATCCTGCAGATCACCTCTTAGGCCCAGTCAAAACGTCCGCTACCTCGACCAGCACGATCGGCTCGAATCTCGTTCGGTCGTCCACCGTGGGGATCGCTCGAGGCACTCGTCGCGGGTGAAGACCAGCAGTCGGGCTGGTCGATCTGGATCTGCTCGCACTTCTCACCACGTGGGACCGACGTTGAACGTATATATCCGTTCGGGTCGTCGTTAGCCCAATCCCATGAGTCACGATACCGAGACGGAATCCCCGCGTCAGCGACGGCTGTTCCTTCTCGTCGTCGCACTCGTCATCGTGGCTGCAATCGGATTCCTGTACACCTATGGAGAGTGGGACCTTGCAGCCATCGTCATCGTCGTCTTCGCGCTCCTG
>SLIW01000294.1 GCA_007135435.1 Natronomonas sp. | reverse complement strand
TGAGGTTTATATAGGCGGAAGGGATCCGGTATACGGAAGGATCCGGAACACACCAGGCGGACGATCAGTCCTGACGGTTTCCATTCGAAAGGTCCGTCCGCCGACGTTTGAGCGTCGGTACAGTTCGGTGGATCGGGGATAGGAGAAGCTACTGGGACCTCCGGACGAGTAGGTCAATCGTTCGTGACAGGACCCGGACGACGTATTCACCCCGGTACGGTAGCCGGGGCGAGGCAGGGATACGATCGGATGGTCGGTGTGACCGGCGAGGGACGCTCGCGAGGATATACCTAGAAGAACCGACGTGGAGAACCATCGGGAAGAACCGACGTGGAGAACCATCGGGGTGAGCTGACGCAAGAATCACGACGTCGGCGAACGCCACAGAAGACCGAACGAGCCGATTCGGGCAGGGTCGAGCGGGTGGGGAGACGACGGTCGAGTGGAGGGGGACCCGTTCGCTCCCGGCGCTATCGCAGTGTCACCGACGAGCGCGGCCAGGCGGACCGATCCGAGTCCTCCGATCGATCGCTCAATCGTCGGGGTGGGAGGCCTCCCCGTTGAAGAGCTGCTTCGAGGAGAGGCAGTCGACGCAGCCGTAGACCGACCGGTCCTTGCCGAAGACGCGGACGAACCGCGCCGAGACCGACGAGCCGCACCGTTCGCACTCCCAGTTCGTCTGGCTCCCGCGCCGCCGATGAGTGTCCATGCCCAGAACCCGCCGCACACCCACTTTGTAATGAATCCCGAACGGGGCGGTAATCGGCCCCTCTCGATGACCATCGCCGGTTATGGAGGTTCTTGCCGATTGCTAACGGGTAGCTAACGAAGCTTTCAGCACTCCGATACATGCACCGATGGCCTTCGGCACCCGGCTCGGCTCGTGGAGCGCCCGGCGACAGCGGTCGGTGGGGATCGGCGCGCTCGTGGCGTCACAGTCGCTCGACGTCGTCACCACGCTCTACGGGCTGCGGACGGCGGACGTCGTCGAGCTGAACCCGATCGCCGTGGCGGCGATGGCGGCGCTGGGGCGGTTCCCCGGTCTGCTCCTCCTGGGATCGGTCACCCTGCTCGGGATCGTCCTGGTCACCGAGTCGGCGACGCGACGCTGGGGCGGGACCGTCCTCGGGGCGGCTCGCCTCCGGCTCCTCGGCTACGGTCCCGCGACTGCCATCTCACTTCTCGCCGCGGTGAACAACGCCGTCGTGTCGGGCGCGATCTGATCCGCCGTCTGGGCGCGGGGCTGTGAGATGGATCGGCTCGAGAACAGACCTTCCATCGGAGCGTTATTGCTACGGGCTCGGACAAGGATACCGGGCCCAGGTCATCGTCGGACCGACGGCCGGCCGTCCCGGCCGTCCCGGCCGTCCCGGTCCGTCACTCGACGGTGACGCTCTTCGCCAGGTTCCGGGGCTTGTCGATGGGCCGCCCTCTGAGCTCCGCCGCGTGGTACGAGAGCAGCTGCAGGACGACGTTCGAGAGCATCCCGGACAGCTCCGGTGGGCCGTCGGGCACCTCGATGACGTCGTCAGCCACGGTGTGTATGCCCGTCGTCGACTCGGGGGCGACGGCGATCACCGGCGCACCGCGGCTCTTGACCTCCTGGACGTTGTGGAGCGTCTTCTCGTCGTTCTCCCCGGTGAAGATCGCGAAGACGACCGAGGTGCCGGTGACGAGCGCCAGGGGGCCGTGCTTCAGCTCCCCGGCGGCGAAGCCCTCGGCGTGCTCGTAGGTGATCTCCTTGAACTTCAGCGCGCCCTCGAGCGCGACTGGGTAGCCGATGCCCCGGCCGATGAAGAAGTACGAGTCCATACCCGCGTACGCCTCCGCGACCTGCTCGGCCCGGCGACGATCGAGGATCTGGTCGACGGCCTCGGGGATCCGCTCGAGCCCCTCGAGGAACGCGGCGTCGAACGACTCGCCGTCGCCCGCCTCCACGTGGAGCCGCTCGGCGAGGAGCCCGAGGGTCGCGACCTGCGAGGAGAACGTCTTGGTCGCCGCCACGCCGATCTCGGGGCCGGCGCGGATGAACACGGCGTCGTCCACCTCCCGCGCCGCCGTCGACCCAACGACGTTCGTCACCGCGAGCGTGCGGGCGTCGGTGTCCTCGATCTCCCGGATCGCCGCGAGGGTGTCCGCCGTCTCGCCGCTCTGGGTGACGGCCACGACGAGTGTCGACCCGTCGACAGGCGTCGGATCCGCCGCGAACTCGCTGGCCAGCGCGGCGGCCGCCGGGACGCCACGGCGCTGCAGGAGGGCCACCCCGTACAGCGACGCGTGGTAGGAGGTCCCGCAGGCGACGAACTGCACGCGGTCGATCTCCTCGAAGGTCCCCGCCGGGAGGTCCCCGAGGACGACCTCGCCCGCCGCGGGGTCGGTACGGCCCTCGATCGCCTGGCGGAGGGCGAACGGCTGCTCGTTGATCTCCTTGAGCATGTAGTGGTTGTAGCCGCTCTTCTCCGCGTCGCCGGGTGCCCAGTCGACGGTGTGGGACTCCCGGCGGAGCGGCGCCCCGTCCAGGCCGGTGATGTCGACGCCGTCAGGCCGGACGACGGCGACGTCGTCGTCCTCGAGGTAGACCACCCGGTCGGTGAACTCGAGGAACGCGGGGATGTCGCTGGCGAGGTAGTTGGCGTCGTCGCCGAGACCGACGACGAGCGGCGAACCCTTCCGCGTCGCGTAGACGGTCTCGTCGCCCTCGACGACGAGGGCGATCGCGAAGCTCCCCTCGAGGCAGGCGACGGCCTCCCGGAAGGCGACCTCCGGGTCGTGGCCGGCCGTCAGGCGCTCCTCGACGAGGTGCGGGACGACCTCGGTGTCGGTCTCGCTCGTGAACTCGTGGCCGCGGGACCGGAGCTCGGTCCGCAGCGACTCGTAGTTCTCGATGATGCCGTTGTGGACGACCGCGACCCGGCCCTCACAGCCGGTGTGCGGGTGAGCGTTCGCGTCGGACGGCGGGCCGTGGGTGCTCCAGCGGGTGTGACCGATGCCGATCGAACCGGAGGGCTCCTCCTCGGCGACGGCCCGCTTCAGGGCGTCGGTCTCCCCCTCGCGCTTGCAGACCTCCAGGTCCTCGTCGAGGAGGGCCACCCCGGCGGAGTCGTAGCCGCGGTACTCCAGGTTCGTGAGGCTCGTGAGCAGCTCGTCGAGCGCCTCGTCGTCGCCGACGCGGGCGGTGATGCCGCACACGGGTCAGGGCACCTCCCGGTGGTCGTCGGTTGCTGGCGTGCGTGCTCGGGTCGAGCTGGTTGGGGGGCGTCGCATGGTGTATCCTGGCCGCCGGTCGCCGGCGGTCGTTGGATGGTGACGCTCCTGGGAGGGGCTTTGTTATACTCCGCTAAGTGGTAACTTCGCGGTCGCGACAGCGAGTAACCCCCAACTACCGGACCGCTCGCTCCCGTGCGATTGTCGGACCGTACGCCCAGCGAGAGTGCCGCTCGAGCCGGTCGATCGGTTCGGAGTTCGCTACCGTCTGCAATCGAAGGTACGAGCGGAACCTCCGGCGAAGCGCTCGAAATCTATCGAGGACGAATCCGGTTCGCGTCGAGTACTCCACTGGATCGAACTGTTCGGTCCACCCGCTCGTACCGGAGTGACAACCGACTCGCCTCGAGAAGAAGCCCACCGACTCGCCTCAGAGAGTCCACCGACTCGCCTCAGAGAGTCCACCGACTCGCCTCAGAGAGTCCACCGGCTCAACCCGACGCGGCAACCGGGATCTGACGGAACGGCTGTTCCCCGGGCACGAACGGGAAGACGCCAGGGTGGTGGTTTTCGGCCTCGAGAGCGGCGGGGTGCCGAGGCTCATCGGTGTGACGGTGGGAAACGAACAGGGGATAGCGTTGGACGGGGCCGCGGTAGACAGGACGACGTTCGACGGAGGGCGTCCGATCGACTGTCAGTTCTCGCTGCGGGCCGCCTGGACGAGCGCGAGGGCGACGAAGCCGGCGATCGAGATGGCGAACGCCACGTTCACGAGCGTCCCGAGGAGCATCGCGCCGCCCACCAGCGCGACGCTGACGCCGGCGTGGCCGAGGTAGTACCGGCTCCACGGGGTCGGGTCGGGCTCCGCGCGCGCCAGGTACTCGTAGAACTGGTCGATGTTGGCGCCGGAGGCGACCGTCCCGCGGTTCTTGTCGAAGTCGATCGCCCCGCTGTCGTGCATCCGTGGGAGGTGACACTGGTAGAGCCCCACGTACACGCGCTTTCGCTCCTGGGAGCCCAGCTCGGCGGCGGGCTTGTCGTTCTCGATGGAGGCGATGTGCTCGGCGAGGTCGCTCAGGGAGGTCTGGGACTCGTGGTCCGCGAGGTACTCGAGGACGAGACGGCGGCGCTCGTTCTTCAGGATGCCGAAGACCACGTCCAGTGGCACCCGATCGGGGGTCTCCGCCTCCTCGATCTGCTCCGCTTGCTCTTCGGCGACGTCTGTCGTCTCCGGGTCGTCCGTCTCGATGTCAGTGGCGTCCTGTTGCTGTAGTGAACTCATGGTTGCGTACCCGCACGACCGCCGGCCACACACCGATCCCCCGCGGTAGGGCCCGTGTGCGCTCGGGATGGTTCGAACCCTGTCTCGCCGAGATCGTCGGCCTCGGCCCCTCTCGTCAGTGATCGTCGACGTTTCGCCAGTGTTCGAGCCGA
This sequence comes from Natronomonas sp., assembly GCA_007135435.1. Lineage (GTDB taxonomy): Archaea > Halobacteriota > Halobacteria > Halobacteriales > Haloarculaceae > Natronomonas. Next base: position 1,739 of record SLIW01000294.1, on the reverse strand, counting down.
TGTTTCCATAATGTTTCGAGGTAGCACAAGTTGCTCCATCGAATATATATAATCACGTGTCTGTCCAACTCGTTCGTCGGTTCGTATAGGTATCCTAACGGGGGACGGTAAAGTAAACTTATGGCCAAATGATTTGGGTCCGGGGGTCGAGCGCCACGACCGTGGACCGCGCCAGCCGGGGCCGGGACACCCGAAGGGAACCCGCTGACACGACTGGCGCGGTACCTGTCACGTACCGTGGTCGTGGCCCCGTCGTCCACTGGCTAGCTGTACTATAACAAAGCAAGCACGGTGGGTCAATCCGTACGAATGCCATCGTCACTCCCGGATGGTGAACTCCATCGGGACGTCGGTCGTGGCGAACGGGGACGAGCGACCTCGCTGAGAGCTGTGTCCTTCGAGTCTTCGGGGGTGCATCTCACCGGCGCGGTCTCCGGCGGACGGGCCCACGCCGGATCTACCGGAACGCAACCAAGAACCGAAGGGACGCAACCAAGAACCGAAGGGACGCAACCAAGAACCGATTCCGCCGGGACACGACGCAGGGACGACCGGCCATCGATCCGGGCAGGACGCAGCCCCCGATGAGCGTGCGGCTGGGCTCCCGTGACGTCTTCCCGAAGGTGGATCCGTACGTCCGGGCCGCCGGGCGGCGCGTCCTCGAGGTGGCGCCGTGGCTCGAGGAACCGCTCTCGTCGTGTCGTGGCTGGTACATCCACGGCTACGTACGGTACGTCCAGTGGCGGCACAACCGCCGGCACGCCGCCCCGATCGACCCCTACCGGATCGCGTGGGTGGACCCGGACCGCGTGGAGTACCTCGCGGAGCCGGCTCGCCTGCCCCGCTTCCGGCTGGCCGGGGCCGTCCAGGACGGCGACTGGGACCGCTACGATCGGCGGTTCACCGACATGGACGTCTACGAGGGCTTCGTGCGACGGTTCGAGGACGGTCGCGACTGGGAGGAGACCGCGTTCTTCCAGCGGGTCCTCCAGGAGGTCCGACAGGGGAGGGACCCCTGGGGGTGCAGCTCCCGCGAGGAGCTCGAGGAGCGCTGTGAGCGGCTCGACCGGCTCTTCGAGACCATCGCCGAGGCAGGCTTCCGGACCCAGCGCGAGCTCCTCGAGGACGACGTCGAGGACCCGATCGGCTCGAGGAGGCGCTCGAAGTACTGCCGGTTGCTCAACGACGAGATCGCCGTCGACGTCGGTCGCGACGGCGAACTGCTCTTCGTCGACGGCCGCAACCGGTTCTCCATCGCGAAGATCCTGGACGTCGACGCGGTGCCGGTGATGATTCTGCGCCGACACGCCGAGTGGGTGGCCTTCCGCGACCGCGTCGCGGAGCACGTCCAGGAGACGGGTGTCCTCCCGGAGGCCGTCGAGGACCACCCCGACCTCCAGCAGCTCGCCTCCGAGTGATCGCCGGTCGAGCCGACGGGGAGGATGGCGACGGGTGCCTACGCCTGTCGCAACACGTTACGGGATAGCGGAGATGCCCGGCTGACCCACGGGCCGCCGGAGGTGCGTCTCCGACTCGAGGGTGATCGACGCCAGAGGTACATCCCCGATTTGAGGGTGATCGACGCCGGAGGTACATCCCCGACTCGAGGGTGATCGACGCCGGAGGTACATCCCCGACTCGAGGGTGAAGCTGCTGCCCTCCGCGCGATCCCGGCGATTCCCGCCACGGTAGATCAGCAGCACGGAGCCTGCGTTACTGCAGGGTCCGTGTCCTGGTGG
>SLIW01000178.1 GCA_007135435.1 Natronomonas sp. | reverse complement strand
GACGGTGGATCGAGCGTTCGGGGCCGGTCTACGAGCTCACGCCGCTCGGCGCGTTCGTCGCCGACCGGTTCGCCGGGCTCCGCGAGGCCATGGAGACTGAGGCGAAGCTCCGCGACGTCTGGCAGTGGCTCCCGCGTGAGATGGATGGGTTCTCCGTGGATCTGCTGGCGGACGCCGTCGTCGCCTATCCGGGACCCGGCTACCCGTACGAACCCGTCGAGCGGGTGATCCAGCTGGTCGAGGAGAGCGACTCGATGTACGCGATCGGCGGGACGATCTTCAGCGCCGTGGCCAACGACGCGTTCCGTCGGGCCGCCCTCCGTGGGATGGACGTCGAGTACGTGTACGCGCCCGAGGTGGTGGCAGCGACCCGCGCCTGGAGCCCGGAGCTGTTCGAGGAGACGGCCGACCTCGACAACTGCACGGTCCTCGTCCACGACGAGCTGCCGGACCGGACACGGTGCGGGGTCGACATCTTCGACGACAGGGTCGGCATCTGCTGTCACGACACCGAGACCCGGGCGCTCCGTGCGTGGATCGACACAGACGCTCCCGAGGCCCGGGAGTGGGCGTGGTCGGTCTTCGAGCGGTACCGCCGCGAGGCCCGGCCGATCGACGACGCCGTGCTGGAGACGTCGGTGTCCGAGCCGTTCTCGCCCCTTTAGCCCACCCTCGACAGCCGACCTGCGTCGATCGTCAGGACGGGTTCCGACGTCGTTGCAAGCCGTGCAACATTTCACTAAATAGTTACACGTTCGTCTCCCACGTCTGCGGTCCTGCAACAGGAGAACCATGAGCGAACCACGTAACAATACCAGCACCAGTACCAGCACCAGCACCAGTACCGGCGACAGCACCACCGCGACCGGAGGGGCGATGGAGACAGTAGCGTCGGCCGATGGGACCGAGATCGCGTTCGAACGGACCGGGAGCGGGCCACCACTCGTGCTCGTCCACGGGGGCGCGTGCGACCACCGGTTCTGGGACCACTCCGACATCCGTGTCACCCTCGCCGCGGACCACACTGTCTACGCGATGGACTGCCGCGGCGTGGGCCGGAGCGGCGACCACGGGGCGTACGACCTGGAGCGGGAGTTCGAGGACGTGGCCGCGGTGGTCGACGCCGTCGACGGGCCGGCGACACTGCTCGGCCACTCCTCCGGGGCCCTCCTCTCGCTGGAGGCCTCCCGACGAACCGAGAATCTCCGCCAGCTGGTGCTCTACGAGCCGCCGATCCCCGTCGGTGAGCACGAGGTCGTCTCCGACGACGTGATCGCCGAGATGGAGAGACTGCTCGCCGAAGGGAACGACGAGGAGGTGCTCGTCTTCTTCCTCGAGGAGGTCGCCCAGTCGGCCCCCGAGGAGATCGATGCCCAGCGTTCGTCACCGGATTGGCCGGACCTCGTCGACGCTGCGGACGTCTGGACGAGGAACGTCCGGGCCGTCAGCGAATACGAGTTCGACGCCGACCGGTTCGCCTCGATGACCACACCGACCGTCCTCCTGACCGGGAGCGAGAGCCCCGCGTTGTTCCGGGCGGCGACCGAGGCGGTCGCCGACGCCCTCCCGAACGCGCAGATCCTCACCTTCGAGGATCAGGCCCACGAGGCGATGTTCACCACGCCGGACCGCTTCATCGAGGAGGTTCGTTCGGTGATTGGTGGTGCGGAGTGATGGCCGAGCAAGGGCAGCTGGCCTCGAGACGCCGGCCGACCCAGTGGCGCATGTCCCCCCACGACTCGGCATAGCCACCGGTCAGCGCAGGCAGACACGACTGGGAGCTAGAAAGCGAACCGAGGTATATACGAAGCGGACGCGAAGGCCGCGTCGTCGGAGGATGACCGACTCCCACACCCGTCGTCTCCCGCGATACCGACCGACGAGTGTCGCGGTCGGACTCGTCGCGTTCGCGATGGCGCTCGTCGCAGGGCTCGTCGGGACGGTAGTCTTCGGCAGGCTCTGGAAGAGCGGGTGGCTACTCGTGCTGCTCGTCTGTGTGCTGTTCGTCTTCCTCTCTCAGCGTGACACGTCGCGTCGAGCGATCGTGAGCGGGCTCTACGCGACGGCGGGCTTCGTCCTACTGTATCCGCCGGTGGTCCTCGTGGATCGCGTGGTCAGCCAGACCGGCCCGGACGGTGGCGGGCTGTGGGTGGCCGCCGTCCTCTACACGCTCCTCGTCCGGTTGCCCATCGCCGTCGTCCTCGCTGGCGGGATTGCGGGGGCGGCGTACCTCATCGACAGATGTGCCAGCGTCGACAGGATCCGGGAGCAGGGCGTGCAGTAGGAATTCGTTGCACAGAGACGCCGACGCGCGAACCTCCCCTCGTTTAGCGCTCTCAGTCGCCATCCGGGAGATCTCACGGATCGGGCAGCGTTGCGGGACGGACACCCCCTAACCTGAGACGACAGTCTCCGCGTTCGGTTTGGTCCAGGGGGGTTGGCCCGAATGACGAGAAGACGGACCACGGACCCACAGCTATTTCTGCTCCAGCCCGCACAGGCCACTCCATGACAGGGGTGGAGGTTACACGGGCGAACGAGAACTTCCAGTTCGCCTTCGAGAAGGCGGCCGAGTACGCCCCGGACGGGGCGATCGCCAGGTTCGATCCGGTGACCGTAACGTCGACGGGGACGGATATCACGTCGTTCAATCGGATATTCACCATCGGGGGTAGAACGCCCGAAGCGATCGAGGCGGCGGTCGAGTGGATGCACGACCGTGGTGATCCCTTCTGGTTGACCACGACGGATGAAAGACGGGCGGAGGTCGAAGCCGTCGCATCGTCCCTCGACCTCGTAGATGCCGGGGTCTCGCAACCGGGCATGGTCCTCCGGTCGCTCGACGGAATCCCCGCCCCTTCGTCCGAGGCGTCCATCGAACGCGTCACTGACGAGGACGACCTCGAGGAGCTCGTCCCGGTATTCGCGGATGTGTTCGACGTCCCGCACGACGTCACGGAGACACTGATTCCGCCGTCCGTCCTGGACGACGCCACGTACGAGTTGCTCGTCGGCCGGATCGATGGACGCTGCGTCTCCTGCGGGACGCTCCTCCAACGGGACGGCGTTGCGGGAGTCTACTCGATCGCCACCGTGGAGGACCACCGCGGTCGGGGGATCGGGACCGACATGACGTGGGAGGTGCTGCGTGCTGGTCGGGAGTCAGGTTGCCAGATCGGGGTGTTACAGTCGTCGGAGATGGGCTACCCAGTCTACGAGAAGATGGGGTTCGAACCCGTCGTCGACTACCACAACTTCGAGCCTCGAACCTGACGTCCGACGCGTCCAGGTCCGGTAGCTGTCCCTCGCTCGGAACGGCGTCGCTGTACCGACGGACGACCACCGTTCGAAATCGTTACGGCGGAGAACTGTGTCGCCGTTCGTTCTCCCGGTTCGGTTGCGGGGGACGACCAGCACGTCAGACGACCACCGTCCCTCGGCGAGACGGCTCCTCACTCCTCCTCTGTCGGCGCGTAGTAGTACTCGCCCGCCTGCTTCTGCTCGCGGTCCTTCTGGGAGCCCGGCTTGTTGATTCGCGGACGGCCGGTCCGCTCGTCGCGGCGGAACGTCACGTCCAGGTTCGCGAGGAACGCGTTCATCCCTCCGCGCATGGACATCGGCTCGCCGGCGTGGCCGTACTCCGCGGGGGTGCCCTCGAAGACCTGCAGCCGGTCCGAGAGCAGGTCGATCATGTATATGTCGTGGTCGATGACCATCGCCGTCTTGTCGTGGTTCTCGGTGTAGCGCCGGATGGCTCGCGTCGCGAGCACCCGCTGTTCGACGTCGAGGTGGGCGGAGGGCTCGTCCAGCAGGTAGAGGTCCGCCTCCGTCGAGAGGCAGGCGGCGATGGCGACCCGCTGGCGCTCGCCGCCGGAGAGGTCGGGGAGGTCCTGCTCGAAGATGCGCTCGAGCTGGAGCGGCTGGGCGATCTCGGTGGTCCAGTACGACGAGCCGAAGTCGTCGGTGATCGACCGGAGGAAGGCGTCGACGCGCATCGGCTGGTCGATCTCGACGTACTGGGGCTTGTAGGAGATCTCCAGGTCGCCCTCGGACGCGGAGTCGAACGCGACGGACCCCTCGTCGGGCTCGAGGCGACCCGCCAGGAGCTTCGCGAACGTGGACTTCCCGATGCCGTTGGGCCCGACGATGCCCAGGACCTCGTTGCGGTGGATCGTCCCGGCGTCGACCTCGAGGGTGAACTCGCCCTCGCCGTAGGACTTGGTCAGTGCGGGGTACTCGACGAGGACGTCGCCGCGCGTGACGGTGCGCGGGGCGTGCTCCTCGAACTCGATGCTCCCCGGGCGGATGCGCATGTTCTCGTTCTCGAGGTAGCCCTCCAGGTACTCGTTGATCCCCGCCTTCGTCGACTTCGGGCCGGTCACGACGCCGAAGACGCCCGGTTCACCGTAGCCGACGTGGAGGGCGTCGGCGAGCAGGTCGAGCACCGCCAGGTCGTGCTCGACGACGAGCATCGAGCGCCCCTCCGCGGAGAGCTCCTGGACGAGCCGGGCGGCGGTCACGCGCTGGCCGATGTCGAGGTACGGGGTGATCTCGTCGAGGAAGTAGAAGTCGGCGTCCCGCACGAGGCAGGCCGCGATGGCGACCCGCTGGAGCTCGCCGCCGGAGAGGGTTTCGATGGGCTGGTCGACCACGGGCCCGATCTCGAGGCGCTCGACGATGTCGTCGGCCACGCCGCGCTCGTCGACGCCAGCGAGCAGCTCGCGCGTCACCCCGTCGAACTGGTCGGGGATGCGGTCGACGTACTGCGGCTTGCGGGCGACGGTGAGCGACCCCTCCCGCAGGTCCTCGAGGTAGTCCTGCAGCGCGGTCCCGCGATAGGTCTCGAAGACCTCCTCCCAGTCCGGTTCGTCGTCGAACCGACCGAGGTTCGGCGTGATCTCGCCGGCGAGGACGTGCACCGCGGTCGTCTTCCCGATGCCGTTGGGGCCGAGGATGCCGGTGACCCGTCCCTCCTGTGGCGCCGGGAGTCCGTAGAGCGCGAAGCTGTTCTCGCCGTACCGGTGGGTCGGGTGCTCGTCGAGCTCCTGGGGCAGGTTGATGATCTCGAGGGCGTCGAAGGGGCACTTCACGACGCAGATGCCGCAGGTCTCGCCCAGGCAGATCTCCTCGGAGATGGACACCTGGTCGGGGCCGCCGGCGTACGGGACCTCGTCGCCGTGGCGCTCCTCGCGGGTGACGATGCACTCCTTGCCCGTCCGGTTCGGCGGGCAGAAGTTCGCGCACTCGTAGTTGCACCGGTCGGGCTGACACCGGTCGAGGTCGACGACAGCGATGCTGTCGTCGGCCATCAGATCGTGGCCCCCGTCGTCAGCATGATGGTCCAGGTGATGAACCAGAGGACGAAGGTCATGAAGAAGACGTAGAGGTGGTCCTTGGCGCTGAACTCCTCGGTGTCCAGACGATCGAGTCCGGCGCGGTGGAGGAGGCTGTAGATGGGGTACTGCACGAGGAGGGCGCCGAGGAAGACCCAGACCCCGAGCCAGTCGCCGGGACCCTCGGCGACGGTGGCGGAGATCACCCCCGCCGCGAGGCCGGCGAGACAGCAGATCGCCGTGACCGTCACGCCGCGGACGTGTGCGGCCCGGCGCTCGGCCGTGTCGGTTGCCATACCCGACCTCGGCCACCCGGCGTCAAAAGCCGTTCGCTATCGTCGGCTCCAGACGCCAATCCGTCCACGGGCGTTCGTCCCCGGCCGCCGAGCCGGTCATTGCCGGTCATTGCCGGTCATTGCCGGTAGTATCCTCCGGGTCTCCTCAATCTTTATACCGCTGGCTCCCGTCGTTACGGGTACAGATGTCTGATTCTGACGGGGAACAACTGCCGGACCTGCCGCCAAGCGCGAAGCTCGTCTACAAGGTGCTCGAGTACAACGGCCCGATGACCCAGAAGGGCATCGTCGAGGAGTCGATGCTCTCGGCCCGGACCGTCCGCTACGCACTCGAACGACTCGAGGACATCGACATCGTCTCCGAGGACGTCTACTTCGCCGACGCGCGCCAGAACCTCTACGAGATCTCCACGCCCGTCGAGGCGGCCGCCGACGGCGGCTCCGAGACCGCCTGCTGCGACGACTGAACCCCACGCCGTATACGCCGTGGATTGCCGGCGTGTTTCGTTCCACCACCTTTGGTAGCGAACGGTAGAAGCAGCGTGTTTTGGAGGGTCCCCAGAAATCGCGAAATGGCTCCCACGATGTCGGGTCGAATGAGGTGTCAGCGTCTGTGAGGGACCCTCGACGACCCGATGCTTGAGGGGATGAGTCTGCGAACTGCATGTCTCTACGACCGAATCACATCGCCGAAGAGAAATGGGGTCGGGTGACGACGAAGTACCGACAGTATCGCTCGGGCTGTCAGTATCCCTCGAG
>SLIW01000250.1 GCA_007135435.1 Natronomonas sp. | reverse complement strand
CGACACTGCTGGCACGTGCTCTCCGCCGGCCAGTACAGCGCCCAGGAGCTCGCGGAGGTCACCGAGTACTCGCTGACGACGGTCTACCGGAGGCTCAACACGCTCCGACAGGCGGAGGTGGTCGAGGCGCGGGACACGGTGGACCCCGACGGCGACCACTACAAGACGTTCACCGCCGTCGTCGACGAGGTCCGGGTCACGTTCGACCGCGGCCTGGAGGTCGAACTCGGGCGTCGCGAGGAGGCGGCGTCGGAAGCCGACCGGGAACAGGACGCGGGTCCCGAACCAGGGCCGAGCGACGGGACGGACGTCGAGACGGAGGCGGAAGGTGGAACGGAAGCAGGAGCGGAGATGGATACGGACCCAGAAGCGGAGACGGACGTGGAGGCGGCCACGGAAACGGACGTGGAGGCGGCCACCGAAACGGAGGCGGAGACGGATGTGGAGGCGGCTACAGAAACGGACGCCGAGCCCGACGCGGAGGACAGGCCGGCAGACTGAGCGCTTCAGGCTGCGACGGTGACGGTGAGTGTGCCGGCGACGGCTCTACAGTCGCCCTGGCGTGGGGAGGACCCCGGTTTCGGCGGTTCAGGTCCAGCGGTCCAGCCCGGTCTGGCTGACGGACTCCTCGATGCGTTCGAAGCCCCGCTCGACCTCGTCGGCCGGGATCTCCCACTCCTCGGTCACGTACCGCCGGGCGGCCTCGAGGTCGGGGTCGATGTCGCCGTCGAGCTCGTAATCGTCGGTCACCGCGGGATCGAGGAAGAGCTCGCGGATCCGGTCGGCGTGGGGGATCGACTCGCCGCGTGCCTCGAGGGCGCCCCAGAGGTCGCCGTGCTCGCGGACGAGCGTCACGGCGGTCTTCGGGCCGACGCCGTCGAGCCCCTCGTTGAAGTCCGTCCCGATGAGGATGGCGACGTCGACGAGCCCCTCCCAGGTGAGCCCGTGCTCGGCGAGCGTCGCCTCGAAGTCCATGCACTCGGGGTCGCCCGAGCTGGTCAGCCCCCGGAGGGTGTACGGCGCCCCGAACAGGAGCGTGTCGTAGTCCTCCGAGCCGGCGTAGTCGACGTCGCCACGACGGGCCATGTAGGCGGTCTGGGCCTCGCCCTCGGCGGGCGCCTCGACCACGGGAACGTCGAGGAGCGCGAACAGCTCGCGAGAGGTCTCCTGGATGGTCTCGGTGAGCCGCTGGGTCCGCGACTCGAGGGTCGCGATCTCGGCGGCGTCGACGTCGTCCCGTTCGCGGGCCGCCTCGAGCTGCTCCTCGTAGGTCTGACGCTGCTCCTTCCGCGCCTCGACCTCCTCGGCCTTGAGCTCCGTCACGCCGCCGTCGAAGACGAAGACGGGCGTGACGTCGTGCTCGAAGAACTTCGGGAGCCCCCGGACGATCCCGATGAGGTTGGCGACCTCCTCGCCCCCAGCGGTCCGGTAGGCGCCGGTCCGGGTGAACCGGACCGTCGTCGTGAGGTAGCGGTACAGCCAGTTGTGGGCGTCGACGGCGACCCACGAGCCCGCGAGCTCGTCGAAGGGCTTCGGCTCGATCACCGCCAGCTGCCGGAGGTCCGCGTTACCCATTGGCGGGCGTTGGACAGGCGGGCGCTTGAAACCGCCGGTGTCTCGTCGACCACGCAGGGGACACCTCTCGCCCCACGCGACAGGACCGTCGGAGGGCTAGCCATATATCGGGCTTCAGGACGTACCAGCGGTACTGTACACGACCGAACTACCACAACCGCCCGTCCATTAATACAGGGCGTCCATCCACACCCCACGTCAACCCACACCGCACGTCCATCCACACCCCACGTCAATCCACAACGCACGCCAATCCACAACGCACGCCAATCCACAACGCACGCCAATCCACAACGCACGCCAATCCACACCTGGGAGATGACCCCGACCAGGATCCAGTTCGCCGACGCGATCGCTTCTCACGGACCGACCGGTCCGACCCCCCAGCCGGTCGACGCCGATCCGCCTGCTGATCGGCCGCGTGGATCGATCGGAGTGCCCCGATGACCCCGACGTCCCCGTACAAGGGCCGGCGGTGGATCCTCGCCGCGCGGCGGACGGGTCTCAGACCGGTGGTCGACTGGGGGCTGGCACAGCCGACCGCGAACCGGGCGATGCTCCCGCCGACGCTCGGGAGCGTCCTCTGTACCCTGGCGTGTCTGGCGATCCTTCGGTGGGCGGCGACGGGTCTGGTTCACCCCTTCCTCGGCGTCGGGGCGACGGTGGTCGTCCTCTGGCCGATGGCCCTCGGCATGGCCCTCGCCACCGACCTCATGCGGAAGGAGCACATCCTCCAGCGGAGACTCGAGGAGACGGGTGGGCACGGGGCCGGGTGACAGGTATCGGTCGGTTCTCCCGGGATGACCGACATACGCGGTGGGTTGTCATCGAAGCGGTTGGCGAGCCCCTACGAAACGCAGCGTCGTCGGGGATCACGACGAATCGTTCCGGGTCGAGCCCTCGGAGCGGTCCCCCCGTTCCGACCGCAGCAGCAGGTCCGGCGGGCCGGCGTCCTGGTTCCTCGCGAGGAATGCCCATTCTTCGGCCGAGAGGTCACGGTCACGGTCGCGGTCATGTTCACGGTACCGGTCCAGCCCGGCCTGGTACCGCTCGGTCGACCGTTCGACCGGGCCGACGGTCGGGCGCTCGAGGACCAGTTCGGCCAGGCCGGTCTCCGCGCCGGTGTAGGAGAACCCGGCCCGGTAGAGCGCCTCGTAGGCGAAGGGGTTGTTGACCGCGATGCGGACCCGGGCGTAGTCCCGTTCCGACGCGCGCTCGACCACGAACCGGCACAGTCGTGGCGCGAGCCCCTCGCCGCGGTGGTCCTCGCGGACGGACACGTACCGGATCCACAGCGTCTCCGGATCGGTCCGATCCTCGTTGAACGAGACGACGGCGAGGACGTCGTCGGACCGGTCGCGATCCGTGTCGTCGACCCCGCCGTGGTACCCGGCGTCGTCACCGCCAGGGAGCCCGGCGTCGTCACCGCCAGGGAGCCCGGCGTCGTCACCGCCAGGGAGTCCAGGGTCGTCCTTTCCGGAGACGCCGTCGTCGAACAGCCCCCGGGCACGGTCCCCAGAAGACGTCCCGCCCGCCGACGGGACGATCGCCTTCCCGGTGTTCGACATGACGAACTTGCCGGCGTAGCTGAATCGGCGGTGGTCCAGCCGGAGGGTCGGTCCCTCGGGTGGCCACCCGAGGAGGACCGGTTCGCCCGCCGTCCCGTCGCCGGCCATACGACCGCCACGGGGGCAACCGTGTTATGTCCGGCGACCGTTCTGCCGGTATGCGCTGGGACGTGCGGGCCTTCGACGTCTTCGCGCCGGTGTACGACGTGGTCATGCCGCGAGCCGACCCGGTGGCGCTCCGGAAGGGCCTGGTCTGTGCGGACCGGGAGCTCGAGCGGATCGTCGAGGTCGGCGGCGGGTCCGGCCGCGCCGCCCGGGAGGTCGGCGCCGCGGTCGTCGATCCCGCACGGGGGATGCTCGAGCACGCCCGCGGGCGGGGCCTGGAGGCGATCCAGGGGAGCGCGACGGACCTGCCCCACCCGGACGGGTCGGTCGACGCCGTCCTCCTCGTCGACGCCCTCCACCACTTTCCCGACCACGAGCGCTGTCTCGCGGAGGCCGCCAGGGTGCTGGCGCCCGGTGGGGTCCTCATGATCCGGGAGTTCGACCGGTCGACCCGGCTCGGGCGCCTCCTCGTCGCCAGCGAGCGGCTCGTCGGGTTCGACTCGCGGTTCTACACCTCCGCGGAGCTGCAGGCGGCCGTCGCTGCCGCCGGGCTGGACGCCCGGCCGATCGAGTACGGGTTCGAGATGACCGTCGTGGGGGTCAAACCGGGGGAGACCGGAGACGGTGACCTGCACGACGGGTCGACGGGAAAACAGTGACCTGCACGACGGGTCGACGGGAAAACAGTGAACTGGACGGCAGGAGAATGGTGGCGCATGCCAGGAGACGCCGAGATGCTCGACAGGGCAGGCAAGCAGGCGGCGTACATCACCGACGAGTGGTCACAGGACCCGGCGATCATGCAGACCCAGGCGCTCTGTTACGTCGGCCTCCAGCTCGGGCGCATCGCCGACGCGCTGGAGGACGCCGGGGAGGAGAATGAGGAGGAGTAGGGAGAGGAGGAGGGGTAGCGCTACCGGAGCTTGAAGTAGAGGAACCGCCAGCCCGCCAGGACGACCGCGCCGCCGACGAGCATGATGGCGGCGAAGATCGGGTCGAACCCGCGGTCGGGCACCGCGACCACCCGGACGATCAGGCCGACGATGGCCGCCGGTATCCACGAGCGGATCGCCAGCGGGATCGAGGAGTTCGGGGCCGAGCCCCCACCGGGGGAGTACGCGCCCACGAGCGGTGCACAGACGATCCACCCCAGGACGAACGGCCCGGCGGCGTAGAGGTAGATCGTCGGGTCGGCGAGGATCAGCTCCAGCGGCCAGTGCTCGAGCGTCCCGACCAGGAGGAACGCCAGCAGCACGACGATGTCGCCGATGGCGATGGGCCACGTGCTCGCGTCGAGGCGCTGTTCGAGGAACGACTGCGCTGCCATGTCGAGGCGTTCGGAGCCACCCCTTCAAGAACTTGCGTTTTCCATCCGGGGAGCTCCGGGTCGTCCAGGATCGCCCCGTTGGGTCCGGGGACAATCAGGATCCCCCTGTTCGTTCGGAGACACCGGGGACGTGAGGGGTCAGGGACGCCGCCGACGTCCGCGTCACCACTTACTCCGACACGGCGCCGTGGCGTTCCCCGAGCCCGGCGCCGCGCGGCGGTCGCAGCACGATCGCGGCGAGGCCGGCGGCGAGGGCGAGCCCGCCGCCCAGCGCGAACGTCGGGACCCAGCCGACGGTCGCGACCAGGAACCCGGTGACCGTGCCGGCGAAGACGCCGCCACCGACCTTCGCGGTGTAGAGGACGGCGTAGTTGCTCGAGGAGTGCTCGGCACCGTAGTAGTCCGCGAGGATGGCGGGGAAGTAGACGTACAGCGGCGACGAGAAGAACATCGCCAACATGACGAGGACGACGAAGGCGACGCCGGCGTCTGCGGCGCCGGTGACGATGAGGCCGAGCCGGAACAGCCCGGCGAGCACGAAGGAGACCGCCATCACCTGCCGGCGATCGAACCGGTCGGAGGCCTCGCCGAGGACCATCCTGGACGCGCCCGCCGCGAGGGGGAGGAGCGTCGCCGCCGCGGTCGCGACGACCGCGGCCAGTCCGAAGTGCTCGGCGAAGCGGACCACGTTGGCGATGACCACCAGGTCCGCCCCGGCGATGGCGAGGAACATCGCGTAGAGGAGCCAGAACTGCCAGGTCCGCAGCATCTCCCGGGTCGTGTAGGCCTTCCCGCGGAGCGACGCCGCGAGCTCCGTCGTCCGCGACTCTCCGTCTTGACCGTCGGTGCCCTCCACGTCCGGATCACCGTCCTCGAGACCGAGCCAGTCCCCCGCGGGGTCCCGGAGCAGGAACGCGCCGACCAGAAGGACGACCAGGATGACGAGACCGACGTTCCGGATCGCCGCCGGGTAGGCCTCCACGGTCGCGTTCGCACGCAGGTAGGGCACCACCAGCGCGCTGCCACCGGCGAAGGCCATCGTGCCGATGCCGGTGGTGAGGCCGGTCCGATCGGGGAACCACTTGACGGCGGTGTTCACCGCGACGGTGTAGATGATGCCGACGCCGATGGAGCCCAGCGAGTACAGGACGTACACCTGCCAGAGGGACGTCGCGTACGCCAGGCCCACGTACCCGCCGCCCGAGAGGATCGCGGCGACGAAGGTGAGGCGCCGGGGGCCGCGGCGGTCGCGCCACCAGCCCGCCGGCATCTGCGAGAGTGCCTGGAAGACGACGTACAGCGAGAAGACCGCCCCGAGCGCCGGCAGCGCGATGTCGAGGCTCTCGGCCAGGGGCCGCTCGATCGACGACCACGCGTACTGGTAGGGACTGACCGCCGCCATCATCGCGGCCGCGGCGACGATCTGCCACCACCGCGAGAAGCCCAGGACCTCGCGGGCCCGGCCGGCGTAGTCGACCGTCCGCCCGGTCGAGGCCGCCGAGCCGGACGCATTCGATGGATGCGACGAACCCGCAGAGCCGGATGGATCCGACGAACCGTCGCTCATCGCATCACGGTTGCAGCGACTGTGAGATAAACGACCTGACTCACTGGCCGATCCGACGATCGGTGAGCTGCCACGCAACCTGTACTGGAGAGCATTCAGTCGGCGCGCAGGTCGCGAGGAGCGTGCGGCATGGTACCGATACCCGGTCGCCCGCCGGTGGTTATGCGTGAGACGTATACGTCCGTATGCGTGGTAGTCATCAATCGACGATTTGCGGTTCGGGCGATCTTCGAGCGACGCGATTTTCTG
>SLIW01000239.1 GCA_007135435.1 Natronomonas sp. | reverse complement strand
GTCCGAACGAACCGGCACGGCGGAGTCCGAACGAACCGGCACGGCGGAGTCCGAACGAACCGGCACGGCGGAGTCCGAACGAACCGGCACGGCGGAGTCCGAACGGACCGACACGGCCGAGCCCTCGAGCGAGAGCAGGACCGGCGACGACGGACCGCTGACCACCGGAATCGAGGCGCCGGGTGCGGAACCGACCGACGAGCGAGACGACGGGACCGAACCACTCGAGGACGCCTGAGATGCCGGTCACGATCGCTCAGGCCATCTTCGGGATCTACCTGCTGGGGGTCCTCCTGGTGGGCGTCTACGCCTCGCGGTTCACCGAGCACACGCCGGCGGACTTCTACGTGGCCGACCGGACGGTCGGGACGGTCGTCCTCGGGTTGACCCTCGTGGCGACGGTGCTGAGCGCGTTCACCGTCTTCGGGATCGGCGCCACGACCGTCGGGACCGGGCTCGGGGCGTTCTCGTTCCTGGCCATCGCCGCCGTCTTCTACACCCTGGTCTTCGCCACCGTCGGGGTCACCCTCCACGAGATCGGGTCCCGGATGGGCGTCGTGACGCCCTCGGAGTACGTCCGCGAGCGCTACGAGAGCCCGCTGCTCGGCGCGCTCTACCTCGCGGTCACCGGCGTGTTCATGGTCGCGATGATCGCCGGCCAGCTCATCGGTGGCGGCGTCGCCCTCGACGCGCTCCTCGGCATCCCGTACCTGCAGGCCGTCGTCCTGATGGCCGTCTTCATGCTCGTCTACATCCACATCGCGGGCTACCGCGGGGTGATCTGGTCGGACGCCATCCAGTCGGCGGTGCTGTTCGGCGTCCTCGCGGGGGTCGTCCTCTACGTGCTCGTCGTCCTCGACCCGACGGCCGTCGCCGAGGGCGCCGCCGGCGAGACCCCCGGCCTCTACGAGATGGTCGGCCCCGTCGGGGCGTGGACGCCGCTGTTCGTGATCACGGCCGCGCTGGCGTTCACCGCCGGCGTCCCCGGCTATCCCCACACGATCCAGCGGTACTTCTCGGCGGCGAGCGGTCGGACGATGCGCGACTCCGGGTTCCTCTTCGCCCTCGTCGCGATCCCCGTGTACTTCTTCGGCGCCGTCCTGGGCGCGTGGTCGCTGGGCGTCATCCCGATGCCCGACAACCCCGACTACGTCGTGCCCCTGCTCGTGGACGCGCTGATGCATCCCGTCGTCTTCGGCGTCGCGATGGCGGGCGCGACGGCCGCCATCATGTCGACGGCCGACTCCGTCGCGCTGACGATGAGTTCGATGGCCAGCCGGGACGTCTACCGGGAGTTCGTCGACCCCGACGCGAGCCAGCGACGCGAGGTCCGGGTCACCCAGGGGCTTCTGGTCGTCGTCATCGCGTTCGCGCTCGGCCTCGCCTGGCTGCGGCCCGCCGGCATCTTCGACCTCATCGCCTTCGCCGTCGTCGGCTTCGGCACGACCTCCGCGCCGGTCTTCCTCGGCGCCTACTGGGGGCGGGCAACGAGGGCCGGGGCGGCGGCCTCGCTCGCCCTCGGCCCCGGGATCACGATCCTGTTCTTCCTCGAGTACATCCCGCCCGCCTACACCTTCGGGATGCACTACGGGTTCGTGGGCGTCGTCATCGCCTACGTCATCTTCGTGGCCGTGAGCCTGGCGACGAGCGCGCCCGGTGACGAGGCGGTCGAGACGCACTCGCGGCGGTTCTGGAGGACGGAAGGCGACGGTGGGCCGACCGCTGATTGACCCTCTTGCCCCTGTCGTCGAACGCTCGGCGGACGAGTCGCCGAACCAGTGGTCCGCATACCGTGGAGCGGACCTCGATGGCGGGAGCGAGGACCGTCCTGCTACTCCTGCTCGAGGTCGTTCCTGACCGCGTCGAGTTGCGATGACAGCGCTGGAACTTCCGTCTCCACGGTCGTCCAGACGATGTCGAGGTCGACGGTCGCGTAGCCGTGGATCAGCTTGTCCCGCATCCCGGCCATCTCCGACCAGGGCACGTCGTCGTGCTCCTCGCGGATTCGTTGGGGGACGTTCTTCGAGGTTCACCGATGACTTCGAAATTGCGAAGCACCGCGTCGACGGTCTTGTCGTCCTCGATGAACGATTCCCGCGTCATCCCGTCGGTGTACCGTTGGATCTTCTCGGCCGCCTCGAGGATATCGTGGATGTGATCGAGGACGTCCGTCATACGTACACGACGTCGTCGGCTACGTGATCCCTGATTCGGGGCTTCAGCGAGTCCTTCGTGACGAGATCGACGTCAACGCCGAGGTGGGAGGCGAGTTCGTCCTCGAGCCGGACGAGATCGAAGAGACTGACTGGCTCGTCGAACGCCACGATGACGTCGAGATCGCTCCCCACCGTCTGCTCGTCGCGTGCGTACGACCCGAAGATCCCGAGTTCCCTGACGTGATACTCCGCCGCCAGGCGCGGCTTCAGGTCCGCGAGCGTTTCCCGGATCGCCTCGGAATCTTGCACGGCCACCAGTTCGACGTCGACTGTTAACTGTGTTGCGTCGTCCACACCAAGGGGAGATGGTGCAAAGACCACAGTAGCGACATACTGTCCTACGTGCGGAGGACGAATAGGCCGCAGTACGGTTGTCGAACAGGTCGTGAGTCGAATCGTCGACGACGCCGTCGTCGAACCTCACATCCCGAAAGACGGGAGAGGTCCTCACCCACCCCTTGAATCGGATGGCGAACCAATCCTGAGATAGGAGCGATGGCGACCCAGGAGGACCTGGACGGCGTCGAGTACGTCGGCGGCGACTGGCTGTAACCGAACAGCACCAGCTCGTCCGGGGGAGTTGAACGCGTCTTCAGGGTCTCCGGTGGCCTGTATGGTGTGCCGCGTTCCGCTAGTAATGATGTGCCGCGTGCCTCTCGTGACCTATCTTGCTCGCCGCGGGCCACGTACGCAAAAGCCGATCACTGGTAGTCGACCTCGCCCTCGCCCTCACCGATCCAGCCGCCGCGGTCGGGCTCGCGCGACGCGAGGGGGTCGATGTCCTTGTACCAGGGGACGTTCTTGAGCTGCTCCATGTTGTAGGCGAGGTCGTCCTTGGTGTCGCCGGTGAACTCGAACTGCTGGGTGAGCAGGATCGCGTCGACGGGGCAGACCTCCTCGCAGAGCCGGCAGTAGATGCACTGGCCGACGTGGAGGTTGTACTGCTCGCCGTTTCGCTGGTCGTCCATCACGATCTGGATGGTGTCGTTCGGACAGACCTTCTCGCACTGGCGACACCAGATGCAGCGCTCCTGGCTGAACTTGTGGATGCCGCGGAACCGCGGGGAGACGTCGGGCGTCTCCTCGGGGTACTGGACGGTGAACTTCTGGCCGTCCAGTGCGTGTTTCATCGTCGTCGCCATCGACTTGAGGAGTCCGATCATGGTCGTGTGGGGTTCTGGTTGGGGTTCGGGTTCGAGGTCGGGTTCTGGTTGGGGTTCGGGTTCGAGGTCGGGTTCTGGTTGGGGTTCGGGTTCGAGGTCGGGTTCTGGTTGGGGTTCACGCGATCAGCCCCACGATGACGGCGGTGAGCACGAGGTTCGCGAACGCGAGGATCAGCATGCCCTTCCAGCCGATCTCGATGAGCTGGTCGATGCGGAGCCGCGGCAGCGCCGACCGCGCCCACTGGGTGAACAGGAACACGGCCCAGATCTTCAGGAGGAACCACAACAGGCCGATGCTCTCCGGCCCGGGGCCGGCCGGCCCGCCCAGGAAGAGCGTCGCGATGATGGCGCCGCCGAGGAAGATGTGGATGAACTCGCCGAGGTAGATGAGCACGAAGTAGACGCTCGAGTACTCGGTCTGGTAGCCGGCGACGATCTCGGTGGGCGCCTCGGGCGTGTCGAAGGGGTTGCGGCCGACCTCCATCATGTTCGCGACGAGGAAGAGCACGAACGCGAACGGGTTGACGAAGGCGTACCACGAGGGGATCGACAGCCCGGCGACGGTCACGAGCGCCTCCTGCTGGGCCGCGACGATCTCGCCCATCTGCAGCGAGCCGGCGAAGAGGACGACCGACGCGGCGATGAGCACGAGGGGGATCTCGTAGGCGAGGTTCTGGGCGACCGCGCGCATCCCGCCGAGCAGCGAGTACTTGTTGTTCGAGGCGTAGCCGGCCATCACCAGCCCCACGGAGGCCAGCGAGGCCACGGCGAAGACGTAGACGAGGCCGACCTCGGGGTCGGCGAGGTGGATGCCGCTGCCCATCGGGATCACCGCGAAGCCGAGGAGCGCAGAACTCGCGAGCACGACCGGCGCGAGGTCCCACGCCGGCCGGTCGACGCCCTCCGGCACGACGAGCTCCTTGGAGAGGAGCCGGACCGCGTCGGCGACGATGATGAGCAGGCCGTAGGGGCCCAGCCGGTTGACCGCGTAGCGGTCGGTGAACGCCGCCGTCACCTTCCGCTTGGCCCACGGCCCGGCGAGGGCCGTCATCGTCATCATGAGCGTCCCGACGATCACGGCGCCGATGAACGCCGCCAGGAACTCCTGGCCGGGGCCCAGCTCGGCGCCGAAGAGGAACTCGCCGATGGCCTCCGGGAGGGGCGCCGACTGGGCGACGGCCATGTCGACGGCCATATCGGCGGACTGATCGACGGCCATATCGACGGCCATATCGACGGCCATATCGACGGCCATATCGACGGACGTCTCGACGGCCATCTACCGGTCCACCTCCCCGAGGACGATGTCGAGGCTGCCCAGCGACGCGATGAGGTCGGGGACGTACTCGCCCTCGGACATCTCACGGAGGGTGTGCAGGTTGTGGAAGCAGGGGCTGCGGATCTTGAACCGGGCGGGCTGGTCGGTGCCGTCCGAGCGGATGTAGACGCCCAGCTCGCCCTTGGCGTTCTCGACCGCCCGGTAGACCTCCGTGTCGGGGTCCGGCTTGAGCGTCCGCGGGACGTTCGACTGGATCTCGCGTTCGTCCTCGGGCCACTCCTCGAGCAGGTCGACACACTGGGCGATCATCTTGGCGGACTCCTCGACCTCGCGCATCCGGACGAGCAGCCGCGAGTAGTTGTCGCAGCCGTCCTCGGTGACGACGTCCCAGTCGAGCTCGGGGTAGTAGCCGTAGGGGTCGTCGCGGCGGAGGTCGTAGTCGACGCCCGAGCCGCGGGCGACGGGACCGGTCGCGCCGTACTGCTTGGCGATCTCGGGGCGGAGCTCGCCGGTGCCGACACACCGGATCTGGAAGATCTCGTTCGAGGTGAGGAGGTTGTGGTACTCGGTGACCTTCCCCGGGAGGTCGTCCAGGAAGTCCCGGACCTTCTCGAAGAACTCCTCGCGGGGCTCGGGGACGTCCCAGGCGACGCCGCCGAGCCGGAAGTAGTTGAACATCATCCGCTGGCCCGTCAGGTCCTCGAGGATGTCCATGACGAGCTCGCGGTCCCGGAAGGCGTACATGAACGTGGCGGTGAAGTCCCCGAAGACGTCGAGCGCGAACGTCCCCAGCGCGAGGAAGTGGCCCTGCATCCGGCTGAGCTCGCAGCCCATCGTCCGGAGGATCTGGGCGTACTCCGGGACGTCGATGTCCGCGAGGTCCTCGGCGGCGCGGGCGTAGGCCCACTCGTTGAGCATGTTCGCCGTGTAGTCCCACCGGTCGGGGTACGGCATGATCTGGTGGCGGTAGGTGTTCTGCTGGCACATCTGCTCCTCGCAGCGGTGGAGGTAGCCGATGTCCGGCTCGACGTGGGCGATCTGCTCGCCGTCGAGCACCGCCTTGATGTGCAGCACGCCGTGGGTGGCGGGGTGGTGCGGCCCGATGTTGATGAACATCGTGTCCGACTCGGCGTCGTGGCGGTCGCCCTCCAGCTCGATCGGGTTCGCGTGCTCGCGGAACGGGACGACCTGGGACCGCTCGGGGTCGTAGTCGAGCGACAGCGGGTGGCCCTGCCACGTCTCGGGGAGGAGGATCCGCTCGAGGTTCGGGTGGTCGTCGTACTCGATGCCGACGAGGTCGTACGCCTCCCGCTCGTGCCAGTCGGCCGTCGTGTAGACCGGCGACGCCGACTGGCTCCGCGGCTCGTCCTTCGGGGTGGGGACGACGAGGCCGACCTCCTGGGTCGGGTCGTCGTACTTCCGGAGGTGGTAGATGGACTCGTAGCGGTCGGCGTACTCCTGGGCGGTGAGACACGACAGGTGGTCGAAACCCGCCTCGTCCCGGAGCGCGTAGAGCGCGTCGCGGATCTCGTCGGGACGGACCACGAACGCCGGCGCGTTGACGTGCTCCTCCCTGCCGACGACGCGATCGCCCAGCAGCGACGCGAGCTCGTCGTAGTCGACCTCGCCCTCGAGGGTCTCGCCGACGTCCAGGGGCTCGGGCTCCTCCAGGCTCACGGCGCGTCACCCTCCACGGTCGGCTCGATGGGCGACTCGGTGGACTCGACACCGGAGCCGGAGCCGGAACCGGAACCGGAACC